>PWMO01000016.1 GCA_003558175.1 Spirochaetaceae bacterium | reverse complement strand
TGCGGTAGCCGAGACGGAGATTCCGGTCTTCCAGCAGTGCGGCACGATCAGCCGGTTGCGCTCGGCCGCCATATCGCACACCACGCGCGCCTCGGTCAGTCCGCCCACCCTGCCGACATCCGGCTGAGCCACGTCCAGCTTGCCACGGTCCATCGCCTCGGCAAACTCGTGGCGCGTAGCCAGCCACTCCCCCATGGCGATCTTCATCGGCGCCGCGTCATGCAGCTTTGCGTAGTCGTCAAGGTTGTCGACCCAGATCGGTGTCTCGAGGAAGAACAGGTCAAACTCGGCCCAGTCGCGTACAACCGAGATCGCGGTCTCGAAATCGCTCCACATGTACTGGACGTCCACCATCAGCGCCACGTCCGGCCCGATGGCCGAGCGAACCGCGGCAATGATCTCGGTATGCCGGTCATACGACTCGTGCAGCCGACTGTGGGCGTACGGTCCGTTGAGCGTCACCTCGGCCTTCATGGCGCGGAAGCCCAGCCCAACGGCGCGCTCGGCCCACTCGACCAGGCTGTCGCGATACTCTTCAAAGCTGTTTCCGGCCGGTTGCAGCGATGCGTAGGGAGTGACACTCTGGCGCGCCTCTCCGCCCAGAAGCTGCCACACCGGTTTCCCGGCCGCCTTACCCTTGATGTCCCACAGCGCCATGTCGATCGCGCCAAGCGCGTGGATTAAAGCGCCACGGCGGCCGTCCATTGCGGTGCCGATGTAGACGCGGCGCCACGCCGCTTCGGTATCGAGCGGGTCCTGCCCGATCAGCAGGTTCTTGATGCCGAGGCTCATGGTGTGGGTTCCCGGCGCCTCGATACAGGCGCGCGCAATCCACGGATTGAGGTCCGACTCTCCTACCCCGCTGATACCCTCGTCGGTGTGGATCTCCACCACGAAGCTGTCCTGGGCGCTGGAAGTCTTGCCGCTGTCGTAGTTGGGTGCCAGAAGCACGTGCGTTTGGATGTCGGTAATTTTCATGGCCGCAGTATAGCACGCTTTCGACAGATCGGGGCTTTTGACAGATCGGGCCACGCGGGGTATACTGGCGGATAGAGTTCTTCAGTATACAATATACGATTCACGACATTGGGAGAGTACACGATGAAGCTATCGGTTGCGGTGGCCGGCCAGAACGCGCCGGCGGATGCGTTTGTTGTCTGGCGTGGGTTTGAGCACTCGATCAGAAAGGCCGCTGAGTTCGGCTTCCACGGTGTCGAGCTGGCGCTGAAGGAGGCTGCGGAAGTTAACCCCAAGGAGCTTGCGTCTCTGCTGACCCAGCATAACCTCGAGGCGAGCTGCATCAGCACCGGCCAGGTGTTTGCGGTTCTGGGGCTCTATTTCACGCATCCGGATGAATCGGTGCGCAGCCGAACCCTGGATGTCTTTCGTGGCCTGATCGATCTGGCTACCGATTTCGGCGGCCTGATCAACGTCGGCCGTGCGCGCGGTTACTACGCGGAGGGGCAGCCGCGGCAGCAGACCGAGCAGCTCTTCATCGACACCTGCCGCACGCTCTGTGACTACGGCGTCAACAAGAACGTCACCATCATGATCGAACCGGTAAACCGCTACGAGATCAACTTCATCAACTCGGTTGCCGAAGGCGCCGAGCTGCTGGCCAAGGTGGAGCGCCCCAACATCGGTCTGATGCCCGATGTCTTTCACATGAATATCGAAGACGTGACAATCGGAGGCGAGCTGGAGCGCAACATCGACATGGTGAAATACGTGCATTTTGCCGACTCCAACCGCCACGCTCCGGGACAGGGCCACCTGGACTTTGACGACGTGATGCACGGCCTGGCGCGCGGCGGCTACGACGGTTGGGCGTCGATCGAGATCCTGCCGAAGCCGGACCCGGACACCGCCGCCCGACAGGCTGCCGAGGCGATGCTGCCGATGATTGACCGCTACAATCGCGGCGAGTACTGATTTCCCTCCGGTGCGTCCGGCGCTCGCCCGGCGCGCGCCGGAAAGACCGGCTCAGCCCGCGACGCGCCGGCCGGGTATCAGCGCTTCAGGTGCTGAAGCTGGTCCAGGATGTGGCTGCGCATGACGGCTGCCGCCCTCTCTGCATCACGCGCCCGCATGGCGTCCATAAGCGTGTGGTGCTGGGCGACAAACTGGGCCAGGATAGCCGGCGGCAGATGGACCTGCAGGCGTGCCAGCTGCACCCGCGCGTCCAGGCGCTGCAGTACGTCGTGCAGGTGCGGATTGCAGCAGCGTCGCGACAGCTCGAGGTGCAGCAGGCTGTCCTGCATGAAGGTCTCTGCAATGGCGCCCGCCGACAGGGCGGCATCACACTGCCGGACCAGCTGCTCCAGTGCCGCAAAGTCCTCTTCGGCGGCGCATTCCACGAAGAGTCGAACCGCCAGCTCTTCAAGCTGCGCGCGCACCTGCGTAATCTGAACCGCGCTGCGGTCATCGAGAGAGACCACTTCGGCGTAGCTGCGCGGCTTGACCCGTACCAGGCCGTATTCCTCCAACCGTTTGATCGCCTCGCGAATTGGCGTCCGACTGATCCCAAACAGCCTCCCGACGCGTTCCTCGGGAATGCGTTCTCCCCCCTCAATGGCACCGGAGAGAATCTGCTCTTTGAGATAGTTGTACACCCTCTCCGAAAGGCTCTGCGGCTCGACGTTGAGTGCTTCCGGGTCGGCCTGATTCAGAAAGCTCATAATAGAATATTGTATACCAAAACAGGGCGGCACCTCAACGTGTCCCGGCCGGCGCTCAGACGCCGGAATAGGCGGTGAAGCCCCCGTCAACCGGAATGATTGCGCCATTGACAAAGCCCGCTCGGTCGGAAGCCAGGAAGACGACGACCTCCGCAATCTCTGCGGGCGTACCGTAGCGCGCCACCGGAACGGCACGCATGATCTGTTCGCCCCGCGCCGTCATATTGCCCGTTCGCTTATCGATCAGCAGAAATCGGTTCTGCTCGGTCAGCACGAAGCCGGGGGCGACCGCATTGACGCGGATCGTCGCCGAGTAGTTCTGCACCATGTGAACCGCAAGCCACTGAGTGAAGCTGTTTGCCGCCGCCTTCCCGTTACAGTAGGCCAGCGCTCGGGTGAGCGGAGTCATCCCGGCAATTGAAGTGACGTTGACAATCGACCCGGCCCCTTGCTCGCCGAAGAGCCGCCCGACTTCCTGGCAGCACATGACAATGCTGAGATAATTGAGATCCATCACCGACCGAACGTCGCCCGGATCGATGTCAAAAAACGAGAGATTGTCCGAGGTGGTCGTCTGCGGTCGGCTGCCACCGGCTCCGTTCACCAGGATGTCGATACCGCCCAGTTCATGCACAGTAGTGTCAACCGCGCTGCGAATACTGTCGCGCGAAGTTACATCGCACTCAACTGCCACTGCAGTTCCGCCCCGGGAACGCACCGCCTCTGCGCGCTGCTGCGCCTGCTCCTGCGAGAGGTCCCATATCGCCACCGCGACGCCTTCGTCGGCGAGCATCTCGGCTACGGTACCCAGTATCGCGCCGCCGCCGCCGGTCACCACCGCCCGTTTGCCGCTCATGTTGTAGCTCATCTACCCCGTCCTGCACGACACACCAATCAGGGAGTGGCGTGTCACCGT
>PWMO01000024.1 GCA_003558175.1 Spirochaetaceae bacterium | reverse complement strand
GTGTGACCGCCGATGCGGGCGAGGCCGCGGACGCCGCTGCAGCGGACGAAGCTCCGGCGGGAGCAGCGGCCGACGGGCTCTCACCTGCGGTGCGCCGGATCGTTGCCGAGCACGGTCTTGACGCCGCAGCCATTCACGGAAGCGGCCCCGGCGGGCGGATCACCAAGGGCGACGCCCTCGCGGCGGCCGATGCCGGCTCCGGGGCGCCACCGGCCACCCGCCCGGAATCGACCGTCCCGGGCGGCGCAACGGCGCCGCAGCCGGCAGGTTCTCCAGGTGACGCCGGCTCCGGCGCACCCCGTCAGCGGCGCGTGAAGATGTCCAGTCTGCGACGCCGTGTAGCCGAGAATCTCGTCAGCTCAAAGCAGAACGCCGCCCATCTCTCCACCTTCAACGAAGTCGATATGTCGGCGGTAATGCAGCTGCGCTCGCGGCACAAAGACCGCTTCACCGAACAGCACGGCGTAAAGCTCGGTTTCATGTCGTTCTTCGTCACCGCCGCCGTGCGTGCACTGCAGAGCTACCCGGAAGTGAACGCGTTTATCGACGGCGACGAGATCCTGTACAACGACTTCTACAACATCGGCGTTGCGCTCTCGAGCGACCGCGGGCTGATCGTCCCGGTGATTCGAGACGCCGACCGCAAGAGCTTCGCAGCTATCGAGTTACAGATCCTCGATTTCATCGACAAAGCGCGCAGCAAGAAACTGGGCCCGGACGAGTTGACCGGCGGCACGTTCACCATCTCCAACGGTGGTGTGTTCGGCTCGATGCTTTCGACGCCAATTCCCAGTCCGCCGCAGACCGGGGTTCTGGGCATGCACACCATTCAGAAGCGACCGGTGGTAATCGACGACCAGATAGTGATCCGCCCGATGATGTACCTGGCGCTGACCTACGATCACCGCCTGATTGACGGACGCGAGGCGGTAGGGTTTCTCGGCAAGATCAAGCAGTTGATCGAAGATCCAACGCAGATGCTGCTGGATCTGTAGGATCTCCAGGGAGGTGTACCGCGAATGACTGAACAGACTACGAACATCACAACCGTAACGGTAATTGGGTCCGGACCGGGCGGCTACATTGCGGCAATTCGGGCCGCGCAACTGGGGATGCAGGTGACCCTGGTCGAGCGCTGGGCGACTCTTGGCGGCACCTGCCTCAATGTCGGATGCATCCCGTCAAAAGCGCTGCTGGATTCCAGCGAGCTGTATGCGCGGGTCACCGGTGAAGCAGGCGTACACGGTATTCAGACCGACGGTATCAAGCTGGACCTCTCCGTCATGCTCGAGCGCAAGAACGGAGTGGTGCGCAAACTCACCGCGGGTGTAGCTCAGCTGATGAAGCACAACAAGGTCACGGTCAAGCACGGTACCGCAACCCTCACCGGTCCGGGCCGGGTCACCGTCCACAACAGTGACGGTGCAACCGAGAAGCTGCAGAGCGACGCGGTAATACTGGCTACCGGCAGCGTCCCGCAGGAGCTGCCCTTTCTGCCGCTTGACGGCAAACTGGTGGTAAGCTCCACCGAGGCGCTCGAGTTCGACACGGTTCCGCGACGGCTGCTGGTAGTAGGCGGCGGTGCAATCGGGCTGGAGTTGGGGAGTGTCTGGGCAAGACTGGGAACAGAGGTTGAAGTAGTCGAGATCCTGCCGGAAATTCTCGCCGGCTGGGATGCCCAGGTTGCGCGCACGGTTCGGCGCGAGTTGACGGCCCAGGGGATCACGTTCCACCTGGAGACGAAGGTTACCGGCGTGAAGACCACCCGGACCAAAGCTACCCTGAGCGTGGTAGACAAGCAGGGAAACGAAGCTTCGTTCAGCGCGGACCGGGTGCTGGTGGCCGTCGGGCGCAAACCGTGCACCGACGGAATTGACCTGCAGGCGCTCGGGATCGACCAGAACGAAGGTCGGATCGCGGTAGACGCACGGTACGAGACATCCCTGAAAGGCGTCTACGCGATCGGAGATATCATCCAGGGACCGATGCTGGCCCACAAGGCCGAGGACGAGGGCGTTGCGGTAGCCGAAATCCTTGCCGGGAAACCCGGCCACGTGAACTACGATGCCATCCCCAACGTGGTCTACACCTGGCCTGAAGCGGCCTGCGTGGGCCACACCGAGGAACAGCTGAAGGCGGACGGCGTGCCGTACAGCAAGGGTGTATTCCCCTTTGCAGCCAACGGCCGTGCGATTGCGATGGAGAGCAGTGCAGGATTCGTCAAGCTTCTGGCGCATACGCAGACCGACCTGCTGCTTGGAGCGCACATCGTGGGGCCATGGGCGTCGGACCTGATAGCCGAGCTGGTGACGGTGATGGAGTTCGGCGGCAGCGCCGAAGACGTTGCGCGCACCATGCACGCCCACCCGACACTCTCGGAAGCGGTCAAAGAGGCGGCGCTTGGCACGGCCGGACGCATGCTGAACACAAAGTAGCTGAACGCACAGAGTGCGCATACAGTGATGGAAGGAGAAAACATGACAACGGTTCAATACGCCAAGGGTCTTGAGGGAGTCATTGCCGCCGAAAGTGCGATCTGCCGCATTGACGGGGAAAACGGCCGACTCTATTACATGGGGTATCCCATCCGCCAGCTGGTGGAGCATTGCAGCTTCGAAGAAGTCACCTACCTGCTGCTCTACGGAGAGCTGCCGACGCTTGAGCAATACGTACTCTTTCAGCGCAAGATGCGTCACTCGCGTCCGATCTCGGATCCCATCAAGTCGATGATCCGTGAGTTCCCGCACGACTCGCACCCCATGGAACTGCTGCAGGCGGTGGTCTCTTATCTGAGCGGTTACGTTGAGCACAAGATACATCATGACGCCAACTGCAACTGCCGCATTACGCTGCATCAGGTCTCACAGCTGGCAACGGTAGTAGCAGCACTGCATCGCATTCGCCAGGGGCTCGATCCGGTTGAGCCACGCGACGACATCTCTCACGGTGCAAACTTCCTCTACATGCTGCGCGGAGCAGAGCCCAGCGAACTGGAAGGCAAGATCATGGATGATTGCCTGACCCTGCACGCCGAACACAGCTTCAACGCGTCAACCTTCACCGCGCGGGTAGTGGCTTCAACGCTTTCTACCTGCTACTGCAGCATCTCGGCCGCGATCGGGGCACTGTACGGCAGCCTCCACGGAGGGGCAAACGAGAAAGTGATGAACATGGTTGACGAGATCGGCGAGCTCGCCAACGCGGATGATTGGGTTCACAAAGCGCTGGATGAGAAGCGCAAGATCATGGGCATGGGCCACCGTGTCTATAAGGCAAAAGACCCGCGCGCAATCATGATGGAAGACTACCTGCAACAGCTCTCGCAAGAGACGGGCGATTCACGCTACCTCGACATCCTGAAGCGCATCGAAAGCGTCTTTCGGGAGCGGATGGAAGAGAAGGGCAAGCCGATCTATCCCAACGTAGACTTCTTCTCGGGCGCCGTCTACCGGATGCTCGGCATTCCCTCCTACCTCTATACGCCGATCTTCGCGATTGCTCGAGCACCCGGCTGGCTGTCGCACATTCTCGAGCAGCGCTCCGACAACCGCATCTTTCGCCCCAAGGCGCTCTACATAGGCCACCAGGAGCGCG
>PWMO01000274.1 GCA_003558175.1 Spirochaetaceae bacterium | reverse complement strand
TTGCGTTGATTGCGGCGCCAGTTTTTGCCGAAACGCCGCAGTTCTACATCAAGACCGTGTTCGTAGAGCGGATACACACCCATCGGCTGGGGTACCGGGTAGAATACAATCGCAGCAACTTTCGCCTTGGGCAGGTGTATGTACCGTACCGTTGGTTCTCTCCCGCCGGCCAGGCGGAGATCGTCTACGCCAACTCACGCAGCGTACCCTACATGGACGTAGTGTATCGCGACGGTGAATTCTCTCACGTGCGCCTCTATGTACACCGTGACGCCGGGCATCCATCCTGGGTAAGCCTGCCCGACAGCGAGGAGACCGCGCGACGCTTTGACACCGACACCTTCGATATCCGGTACTGACGCCGGCCGGACTGTCGGCCGCAGCTACTGATGCAGATAAACCTTCCGCGCCCGGAGGTTCTGGACTATCTCCGGGCTCACAACAGTTACTTTCTGTTCTCACACATAGAACCTGACGGAGACTGCCTCGCCTCAAGCGCCGCACTTGGCCGTTTTCTTGAGGCTCACGGCAAGACGGTTCACCACTTCAATCCCGGTCCCTTCATTCGAGTGGAGATCCAGTCCTACCGCGAGCAGTTCCTGGAAGCACTTCCTGAACGGGTGCCTGAGGACAGCGTGGCGGTGGTGCTGGACTGCTCCACTGCCGATCGCCTCGGCCACTTCGCCGACTCGGTCGCCGGCATGCCGACGCTGGTGATCGACCATCACAGCAGCTCCGATCCCTTTGGCGACCTGCGCTATGTCGAGCCTTCGGCGCCGTCCACCACGCTGCTGATACAGCTGATCATGGAGGCCGCAGGGCACACAATCACCCGGGACGAAGCCGAGCTGCTGCTGTTCGGACTCTGCACCGACACCGGGTTCTTTCGCCACCTGGACAGCTTCAGCGGTGTTGCTTTCGCCGCCGCCGCACGTCTGATAGATGTCGGGGCCTCGCCCAAGGAAGCGCACGCACGCATCTTTGGCGGCAAGAGCCTTGCGTCGCGCAAGCTGCTCGCGGAGCTCATCACGCGCGCCAAAGAGCTCGCCGGTGGCCGTTGCCTGCTCACCTACGAGACGCTGACCGACGTGGCCACCTACGGCAAAGACAACCGTGACAGCGACCTGCTCTACCAGTTGCTGATGGGAACCGAAACCTGCACCGTCATTGCGCTTGCGCGCGCCGAGACTGCCACTACCACCAGTGTAAGCTTTCGCTCCCGGGACGGGACCGACGTCGGCTCGCTGGCACAGCAACTTGGCGGCGGCGGACATCGTGCTGCTGCCGGTTGCCTGCTCGAACAGCCGCTGGAAGCGGCGCTGGCCACCATCACCGACCTGCTCGCGAATCTCGATTTCCCGCAGTAGCGCTCCTGCCCTCGCGCGGCGCCGCTGCGGCCCGATAACGTCTCTCCACAGCAATTGTAAATGAATGTAAAGGAACGCCTGAGGGGTGGAACACGGCGGTCGCGTTGCCCCGTTTTTTGGCCCGTTACTTGCTACACCTTTCGCCCAATATCCCAATTGGGTAACGGGAGGTTTCAGCGATGGACGATCTCACGCGGAGGGTCATTGCGTACCAGACAACAGGAGTCGACCGAACCGCGCTGTGCAACTATGTGGCAACCGTCACGTACTACTACCCGCTGCGCAACGGACGCTGTACGGAGGATGACTGTGGCGACTTCCTGCTCTTCTTTCGGAGGCGGATTGGGGGTGTTCTTGAGCGGTTCTCGTACCAGGGCATGCCGTTCGACGCCTATCTGCTGGCCACGCTCAGGTGGCAACTGCGAACCTATATCCGTCGCCGCGATCGGTCCAAAGCGCACACAAAAGCGACGCTTCGCCCTGCGATCCTCACCGAGAGCATGCACGCGGGCGAGGCAAACAGCGCAGTCGGTCAGACCGAGCCACGTTACCACTGCCGCCGGTTCAAACCGCTCATTCCGGCTGTCTCACACAGTAACCGACGCCGGCTTCTGATTATTCTGCTCAAGGCATGCCTGCACCTCGGCGAGCACGATCTGCCGGCCGCTGCTCGTTGCACGGGTCGAGACCCGGCCTGGATTCGCGAGTGCTGGCTGCGATTGCGCGTAAGAATGCTCTGCAGACAGGGACGGCGCGAAGAACTGATCGGTCGGCGCAATCGGCTCTTTGTGCTGCTGCATCGTGCGCATTACCAGCTGTGGGAAAGCAACGATCCGCACGAACGACAGAAACTGCTCGATAACGCCGCGTTGATACGCCAACGGCTGCGGCGGGTTCGCCACAAACTCGCGCGCGTTCCGAGGAGCCCTACCAACCTCGACATCGCCGAGGTGACCGGCATACCCAAAGGTACCGTCGACTCGACGCTCTACTACGCCAGGAAGCGCGCGAATGAGCTGCAATCGGCTCAGCTGTCCAGGATCCTCCCCAAAGTATCTGAAGCAACTGCCG
This sequence comes from Spirochaetaceae bacterium, assembly GCA_003558175.1. Lineage (GTDB taxonomy): Bacteria > Spirochaetota > Spirochaetia > DSM-27196 > PWMO01 > PWMO01. The sequence continues at coordinate 1,161 of PWMO01000274.1, read as the reverse complement.
AGGTACAGAAGTGCTGACGGACCCGGTGATCGACCGTATCGTAGTCGCGCGGGCCGCCTGTCGCTCCGTGCCGGCGGCAATCAGTGGCGCGGGCCGATGATCAGTCGCGCCCGCCGGACCTGGTCTTGGGGCCGGGTTTAGATCTGGTCTTCTGCTTGCCTTTGGCGCTCCCGTGGTCGGCGGGTTTGAAGGTACTGGTATAAGACTGAATGGAATGCTGAATGATGGAGAGCGCTTTGTCGCGGTCTACCACCATCTTGACGGAAGTCTCCGAGTGCTCGAGCTGCTTGTACACTTCGAAGAAGTGCGAGATCTCGTGCATGATGTGTTGGGGCAGCGTGGAGACGTCCCGGTACCCGGAATAGACCGGATCGTGAAACGGAATCGCGATGATCTTCTCATCCACCTCCGCGTCATCAACCATTTTGACGGCTCCGATTGGGTAACACTCAACGATTGTCAGCGGATCGAGAACTTCGGAGCAGAGCACCAGCACGTCCAACGGATCATGGTCATCCGCCAGTGTGCGCGGTATAAAGCCGTAGTTGGCAGGATAGTGGGTGGAGGTGAAGAGAATTCTGTCCAGCAGAATCATGCCGGTAGTCTTGTCGAGCTCATACTTTTTCTTGCTGCCTTTCGGAATTTCGATTACAGCGATAAAGTTTTCCGGCGTAATGCGTTCGTGACTTATATCATGCCAAGGATTCATCATACTGGAATAGCACGCGCCCTCCGCTTCGTCAAGTGTGGCTCGAGTTGCGGGAGTTGGCGCGGCTTACCGGGAATTTTCGGAACTGCAGTGATGCTGTCGGGAGTTCGCATTCCGACCGTACGGAGTCAGCCGGCCGCCTCCGGCCCGACTTGACTTTCTTTCCGCCCGTCCATACGTTGTAGCCACCTGCGACGTAGCCACGTACGTCGTAGCCAATTGCCGACAACTGCAGAGGTAGACCATCATGAGCAACAGTACAGAGAGTATCGCGGCTCGAGGCGAGGTTCCAGCGGAGTTTCAATGGAACCTGGATCGACTCTACTCCTCGGATGAGGCGTGGGAGGCGGACTTTGCGCGCTTCAAAGAGATTATCCCGCAGATCGACCGGTTTGCCGGAACGCTCGCCGGGTCCGCCGAAGCGCTGCATGAGTGCCTCGTCTTCATGACGG
>PWMO01000260.1 GCA_003558175.1 Spirochaetaceae bacterium | reverse complement strand
CTCACGAAACGGCTTTCACGAAGACGCGCCGTTCAGCCGGCTCCGGTGAGCGCCTTGATGTACTGCAGGCGTTCCAGTGCCTCGGGGTTATAGGTCTGCGACTGCATCAGGTGGCCGCGCGCCTCTGCAACGGTTGAGTAGCCACGGCGCTCCATCCAGGCGTCAAACTCTTCTATCATTGTTGTCAGGTGTTTCACCTTCCGGGTGTAGAGAACCGAAGCAACCTGAACAACATTGGCGCCGGCCAGAATCATCTTGGCACCGGCCAGGCCCGAGTGGACGCCGGTAGAAGCGGAAATGTCGCAGTTGACCTGGGGTGCCAGAATTGAGACCCAGCGCAGCGGCAGATAGATCTCGTGCTCCGAGCTGAACTGATAACCGCCGACGAGTTCCTCTGCTTCGGGATCGATGTCGAGCTGGTAGAATCGGTTGAACAGCACCACCCCGTTGGCGCCTGCAGCCGTAATACCCGCGATGACTCGCGGAAGGGACGTAAAGTAGGGCCCGATCTTCACGGTGATCGGAAGCGAGACCTGATCGCGTACGCCTTTGATGATGTCATAAATCCGGGACTCAAGACCGGCCGCTTCGTGGTCAACCTGTCGCGGCATGAGCGCTATATTCAGCTCGAGTGCATCGGCGCCGGCCGCTTCGATCTGTCGGGCGTAGTCGCTCCACCAGCGCGCCGATACGCAGTTGACGCTCGCAATCACGGGGATGTCAAGCTCGCTCCTGGCCTGCTGTATCAATTCCAGGTAGCTGTGCGGTGCGTAGGTTTTTCCCAGTTCGTTGAGGTAGTCCGCTGCTTCCGGATGTATCGCAATCTCCTCGCTGGAGGCCCGTGCTGCGCTTCCCACGCCGAGTTCGGAGTCTATCTGTTCTTCAAACAGAGACTCGAGCACAACGGCAGATGCACCGGCGGCGGCACACTGCCGGATTCCGCGCATGGTGCGCGTCAGCCCGCAGCTCGAAACCAGGAAGGGGCTCTTCAACTCCAGACCCAGGTATTTCACCGTAAGATTTGCCATGCTTTGCTTCCTTTGCTCACAGAAACTGAAACCCGGCAAAGCCGAGCGCGAAGACCGCCACGGCAAACAGGAGAGTTCCAAGTCTCTTTGACCACCACGGTGCCTCGGCAAGCCGGATCTGCTCGATAGTGGTTACGACGATTACGATGCCGAAGTAGTATCCCAGCCCCGCTCCAAAAGAGACAATAACCGCATCCAGGCCGCTGACACCGGAAGTCCAGATAAAGAACTGAACGCCCGAAACCGGCGCGAGCGCCAGCAGACTGCGCGGAATACCGGCCCATTCGCCCTGCAGTTCACCCCAACGGCGCAACAATGAGACCGAGACCAGCGAGACAGAGGCGATAATTGCCGGTGCCCAGTAGGGTGCGTCAACGGCCACGAGGTGAATCAGTGCCGATCCGGTGACGCCGGCGAGTGCGACCAGCAGGGCGTGCTTCAGCCCCGCGGTCAACGAACGACGGACGGTCAACTCGGCGAATATCGGAACCAGCATGCCGACAAACAGAACAAAGACGATGTTCAGCGTCAGCGCTGCCTCAAGAAAGAGTCTTACTTCCGGATTCATGAGTGCAGCTCCTCAGCCTGTTGCGGTAGCCGTCTTTGGTGCTGCAGTGCGTTCCGTAGCACCGCAGCACTCAGTGCGACGGATGCAAAAACAAGCAGTCCTCCCGACGCGGTTGCGAGAATCCCCGCCGGGGTAGTGCCCGCTTCCCAGACGTAGTAGCGCAGCAGGGTACCCTGGCCCAGGGTCTCGCGCACAAGTCCGAAGAGCAGCATCACCAGCGCAAACCGCGCCAGTACACCGCGAAACTCCGCGGGTTTGTACATCGTGCCTGCCCCGACGTAAACCAGTGGGGTGGCCGCGGTGAGGTAGAGGTAGAACGGACCGTCAATTGGCAAAGGAGTAACAAATCGGGCTACGGAGGCAAGCCCGTAGGTCAACCCGAACGCCAGCGCCGGCAACAGGATCCAGCGCGTGTTTTGGCCCGTCGCTTGCGGGATCAAGCGTGACGCTGCGTAAACCGCCAGCGCGACCAGAATACCGATTACGGTTCCCGCCAGCGCGATTCCAAAGGTTGTGGTTGCTCCCAGAATCGGCACGAAGCCCAGCAGGAGCACCTGCTCCAGGCGCGTGAGCTCGTCAAACTTGATCATTCTGCGCCCTCCTGTTCAATAAGTGCGTTCTCAACCGCCGCAAGGAAACCGCGGCTGGTGGCGGTTGCACCGCTGACCGCGTCAACCTCGAGACTCTGGGCTTCGATCAGCCGATTGGTGAGCGGGCCGAACGCCCTGTCACCGATGCCGGACGTTTCACTGTGACGAACAACCGTGACCCCGCTCACCCTGCCACCGCTCACCTCTACCTCGACCATAATGGTTCCGCCGTATCCCTCACCGCTGCCCGAGTAGTTTCCGTCGGCCACGCTCGGCAGCGGTTCGGCTGCAGTATCTTCCCATACCGATTCGTCTCGCGCGGCCAGAATCTTTTCGGTCGCCGACACTACGGCTCGCGATGATATGGTTGCACCGCTGAGCGCTTCAATCTGCGACGCTATCTCGTCCCGGTTGTCCTGGTGGAATCCGACAAACTGCGCCAGAAAAGGTCGCGAACGGACTCGGGTTCCCAGAGCCGCGCTTTCGTTGTTGTCGGCAACATTGAGAGCGAGCAGTTCCCCGCCCGGCGACAGCGCAGCCTCAACAATCATGCCTTCACCGTACCCGTCAACCCGGGTTCGTGCGTAATAGCCCAGCAGGTTGCGTTCGTGATAGACACGGAAGATGGTTACTTCTGGATCATAGCTCTCTTCCGGGGCGACGCGCTGTGACTCGGGAAAAGCGCTGCGAATCGAGATCGCCAGAGCGGCATCGGCGTACTCCTGGCCGGCTGCCGACTGGGCAACGTATCCTACCGCGGAGACCAGTGCCGCAAGTGCGACGGTGCCGACAACGGCTGCAGCTCGGAATACGCGTCGCCGGCGTTCTTCGACCTGCCCGAAGATCGGGTCGGCACCGATGCGGTCCATGAGGTACGCGACACCGTTCATCAGCAGAAACGCAAAGGTTATGCCTTCCGGGTAGTGGGTGAAGCGGCGAATGACCACCGTCAGAAAGCCGCAACCAATGCCGTAGAGAATGTGCGAGGTTTTGCCGGTGGGCGAGGTGACCATATCGGTTGCCATGAAAATTGCGCCGAACATCAGGCTGCCGCTGAGCAGCGTGAAAAGAGGATCCAGCCCGAAGAGAACGGCACCGACCGCAGCGCCCGCCAGCACCGACACCGGCACACGCCAGCTGATATAGCCGCGCGCCATCAACAGCGCGGCGCCAATCAACAGCGCGGCAACGCTGGTTTCACCCACGCTGCCGGGTATGTTGCCCAGAAAGAGCTCGAGGTACCCCACCTCGAGGCCGGCGAGCGGCGTGGCACTGGTTGCTGCGTCAAACGGCGCAACCCACTGCGTGATCTGGTGCGGCCAGGTCAATAACAGTATCGCGCGGGAGACAAGCGCCGTGTTGAAAATGTTGTTTCCGATTCCGCCGAACACGTGCTTCCCGACGACCACGAGGAAGAAT
>PWMO01000084.1 GCA_003558175.1 Spirochaetaceae bacterium | reverse complement strand
GCAAACGCCTTGTTGGGATTGTCGTCCCGTTTTCCCTGCGCAAACGCCACTATCTGGGCGGCAAGGTTGGCGTTGAGCTTCTGCTGGCTGGTGGAACCGTCCACGGGTATGTCTCGTTCCAGCTGCGACTTCTCGAAGCCGATGAACTGCAGCGGGACGATATCGGTCCCCTGGTGCAGCAGCTGAAAGAAGCTGTGCTGGCCGTTTGTTCCCGGCTCACCAAAGATGATCGGCCCGGTGGAGTAGTCTATCGGCTCGCCAAACCGGTTTACGCTCTTGCCGTTACTCTCCATGTCCAGCTGCTGCAGGTGCGCCGGAAAGCGCGACAGCGCCTGGCTGTAGGGCAGCACGGCGGTTGCCGGATAGCCCAGGACGTTGCGTTCGTAGACGCCCAGCAGTGCATCCATCAGCGCGGCGTTGCGGCGCGGCTCGGACTGCAGTGCGGCGCGGTCGGCGTCGTGGGCGCCGGCGAGAAACTGCGCCACCGCCTCTTCTCCAAACGCCAGCGTGAGAACGGCGGTGCCCACGGCGCTGGTACTCGAGTAGCGTCCACCGATATAGTCGTCAATGAAGAACGAATCAAGATAGCGGTCTGAAGTGGCAAGCGGGCTGGTCTGCGACGTGACCGCGATCATATGCTTGTGCGGATCAAGGTTCCTGATTCCGCTGTTGCGCATCGTCTCTACCACAAAAGCTTCATTTGTCAGGGTCTCCTGCGTCGTGCCGCTTTTGGACACCAGGATAAACAGCGTTCGCTCGAGATCCAGAGTAGAGAGCACTTCGGCGGGATCGTCGGGGTCTACGTTCGATATGAAGTGGGCGTTCATCTTGTGGCCGCCGGTGCGCGAAACCCGGTTTTTCAGCCCGAGGTAGATCGCGCGGGGCCCGAGATCCGAGCCGCCGATCCCGATCTGCACGACCGTCTGAAGCCGTTTTCCGGTGGACCCGGTAATGTTGCCGTTGTGCACCGCCGCCGCAAACCGGGCCACCCGGCGATGCTGTTCGCGGTAGAACTGCGCCAGGCCGGCTGCATTCGGGAGCATCTCGCTCACCAGCTGTCCGCGTGTCAGATGGTGCAGCACCATCCGGTTCTCACCGGTATTGATGACGTCTCCGGCAGCGGTCGCGGCAAACTTCTCCAGGCACTGCTGCTCGCCGGCAAGTGCAATCAGGGCCTGCTCGGTCTCGGCGGCGGGGGCCTTGGCGGCGTAGTTGTAGAAGACGCCGTCGGCTATGCGCAGCCGGTACGTGTCGAGTATCGACGATTCGAGCGCCGGACGCTGTGCATGGCGAGTCTTCTGCAATTCCGCGAAGGCGGTCGCCCGGGTGATGTTGTTCCAGCTGATGGTACTCATGGTTGGCTCCTTTGGGGAGAATTGTGATCGGAAAGCGCCGCGCGTGGCAAGTCCACGGTGACGGTCGTTCCTTCGCCCTCAACGCTGGCGATGTGCAGCGACCCGTTGTTCTTCGCCAGCATATCACGGCACAGGATGAGACCGAGGCCGCTGCCCTTCTCGCGGTCCGTGCCCGGCGTCTGAACCCGCGCATCCAGGTTCAGCAGCTGCGGCAACACCGCCGCGGCAATGCCGACGCCGTTGTCGCGAACGGTAATGACCACCCGCGCGTCTTCCGCGGTGCGAGCGTCTTCCGCGGCGAGAGCGTCGTTCGCGGTGCGTGCCCCGATGCACACTGAACCGTGGCGCGGCGTGAACTTGACGGCGTTGCTGATCAGGTTGCGCAGCACAACCAGCAGCATGTTGCGGTCGCAGAGCACGCGCAGGTCATCCGCCACTGCGTCGTAATCAAGTTGAATCGCCTTCTCTCCGGCCTGGTCCCGGCACACGGCCACTGCCTCCATGACCGCTTCTCGGATCAGCAGCGACTCGCGGTGCACGCTTTCAACGTTCTGCTGCAGTCGGGCCCAGGTCAGCAGGTTGTCGGTCAGGCGATAGATGTTGCTGCAGGTCTGATGCACGGTTGCCACTCGTTGGGCCAGTTCTTCTCGATCCCACGTCTGTGCGTTATCCGCGACCAGACGGGTGAGATTGACCAGCGAGCTGAACGGCGTTCTGAGATCGTGCGCCAGGATGGAAAAGAAGCGAATCAGGCGGCGGTGCTGCCGCGCAATGGTGACGTGCGCGTCAATGCGCGCAACAACCTCCTCCTGCTGGATCGGTTTGGTGATGTAATCAACCGCTCCGGCCTCGAACCCGCGGATCTTGCTGGCCGTGTCGGTGAGCGCAGTCATGAAGAGCACCGGGATGTCGCGGGTTGCTTCGTCGGACTTGAGGCGGCGGCAGGTCTCAAACCCGTCAACCTGCGGCATCATCACGTCAAGCAGAATGATGTCGGGCTGTTCCTGCCGTGCAAGCTGCAGCCCGCTCTCACCGTCCTGTGTCACCAGCACCGTCATGTCGAGCGCATTCAGATACTCGAAGAGTACCGCGATATTGGTTGGAACGTCATCGACAATCAGCACGACAACGTTTTCGGGCGCATTGCCGGCAACCGTGATTGGTTCAGTCGTTTTGTTCGTCACCATTCTCTCCGTTGTGGATGTCTGTCCCGGCCGTGGCACTGGTCTCAGCAAGGAATCGTCGCACACCCTCTATCTGAAATGACGCCAGCAGGTCGGCAAGATGATCGAAGTAGGATGCGTAGCCGGGCAATCTGCTGCGCAGCCTGGCCAGCTCGCCCCGCATCTCGCGAACGTTGCCGCGCTGAGCCTGGGCCCGGAAGCGGGCCAGAGCGTCGGCCGGCGGCGAGAGCGAAGCGGGCTGGTCGGCGGTTGCCGGCGGGCGCGTATCATCCGCTACCAAAGCAGACGCTGCCTCGGCGCGACTCCCGGTTTGGTGGCCAAGCCTGACGGTGAAGAAGAAGGTGCTTCCGCGGCCCGGGCTGCTCTGCAGCTCGATGCGGCTTTGCATCAGGGCCAGCAGGTCTTTGGCAATCGAGAGTCCCAGACCGGTTCCCGGGATGTCCCCCTCCGGCCGGCGCAGCCGTTCGAACGCTGAGAAGACAGTTGTCTGTTCCTCCGGGGCAATGCCAACGCCGGTATCGCTCACCGAGAAGCGCACCAGGGCGTGGTCACTGAACGCCCCGGCATCCTCCACTCTGAGCGTAACCGAGCCCCGTTCGGTGAACTTCACGCCGTTCATCAGCAGATTATACAGCACCTGCCGCAGCCTATCGGCGTCGCCGTTCAGCAGATCGGGTACCCCGGGCGAGACCCGGTAGTGAAACGCGAGGCCTTTGCGCGTACACGCCAGTCTGACGTTCTCGGCTACATCGTGGACGAAGCGGCGCAGCGAGAAGGTGCTTGGATTGAGGATGATCTTACCCGCCTCGAGCCGCGAGAACGCCAGGATGTCTTCCACCAGTGCGGAGAGCTGATCGCCGTTGGACCGAATGGCGCTCACCCTGCCGCGCGCAGTTGCCGGCAACTCAGAATCGTGCAGCAGCAGATTGCTGTAGCCGAGAATTCCGTTCAACGGAGTCTTGAGGTCATGGCTCATCTGGGCCAGGAAGCGTCCCTTGGCGCGGTTTGCTTCGTCGGCCTTTTCCTTCGCAAGCATGAGCTGTGTCTCCATCATCTTGTAGCGGCTGATGTCGGTGATG
>PWMO01000498.1 GCA_003558175.1 Spirochaetaceae bacterium | reverse complement strand
CAGGACCGGGGGAGGCCTCCGGATGACCCTGAAACGTCTGTACCGGGCGGTCGGTGAGCTCGACGCCCTGCAGGGTACCGTCAAACAGGGAGCGGTGGGTGGGCCGTACGTTGTCCGGCAGTTGGGCATCATCCAGGGCAAAGACATGGTTCTGACTGGAGATCATCACCCGCCCGGTGGCCAGATCCTGCACCGGATGGTTGGCACCGTGGTGGCCGAACTTCATCTTCATGGACTGCGCCCCGACAGCGAGGCCCAGCAACTGATGCCCCAGGCAGATACCGAGAATGGGCAGGTTCTTCTGCTCCAGCAGCTCGCGGATGGCGGTGATGGCGTAGTCGCAGGGCTCCGGGTCGCCGGGCCCATTGGAGAGCAGCACGCCGTCGGGTTTCAGGGCCAGCACGTCGGCCGCCGGAGTCCGGGCCGGCACCACCGTCACGCGGCAACCCCTGTCCACCAGCATGCGCAGGATATTGCGCTTGGTGCCGAAGTCGTAAGCCACCACGTGATGGGGCTGTGCTTGCGGTGCCTTGCGGTAGCCCTCGCCCAGCACCCAGGTACCTTCATTCCAGGTGTAGGTCTCCGGGGTGGTGACCTCGCTGGCCAGATCCAGGCCCTTGAGGCCCTGGAAGCCCCGGGCGGCTTCCAGGGCCTTTCGTTCATCCACCTCGCCGGCCATGATGCAGCCGTTCTGGGCGCCCTTCTCGCGCAACAGACGGGTGAGGCGGCGGGTATCCACACCGCCGATGGCCACCACGCCGTGGCGTACCAGATAATCGGGCAACGTCTCGGTGGCGCGCCAGTTGGACATGCGCGAGGGCACATGACGCACGATCAGGCCGGCCGCATGGGGGCGGTCGGATTCCTCGTCCTCGGGGTTGACCCCGGTGTTGCCGATATGGGGGTAGGTCAGCGTGACCAGCTGACGGGAGTAGGAGGGATCCGTGAGGATTTCCTGGTATCCGGTCATGGCGGTATTGAACACCACCTCACCCACGGTGAGACCTTCGGCGCCCACGGCATGACCGTGAAAGAGGCTGCCATCTTCCAATGCCAACAAGGCGGGTGTGGTTTTCAAGCTGACCTCCGACACGCATACAGAAGGGGCGGGACGAGACCAGCCCGACCAGCCCGGATAGGATTAGACAACAACGTAAGGATGGGTCAGATAGTAGCGGATCAGGCCCGGGGGTGTCCAATGCAGCCCCCGTCAACACCGCCTGAAATCAGCGCAGACCCAGCACGTCCTGCATGTCATAGAGCCCGGCTGAGCGCCCTGCCAGCCAGGTGGCGGCGCGGGCAGCCCCCTTGGCGAAGGTCATGCGGCTGGAGGCCTTGTGGGTGACCTCCACCCGCTCGCCCAGACCGGCAAACATCACCGTGTGCTCACCCACGATATCCCCGGCGCGGATGGTCTCAAAGCCAATGGTCTTGCGATCCCGCTCCCCGGTCACACCTTCACGGCCGTAGACAGCGCAGTCCTTGAGATCGCGCCCCAGGGCCGAGGCCACCACCTCCCCCATGCGCAGGGCCGTGCCGGAAGGGGCGTCCACCTTGTGGCGATGATGGGCCTCGACCACTTCCACGTCCACCTCGTCGCCCAGCACCCGGGCGGCCATGTCCAGCAACTGCAGGCACAGGTTGACACCCACACTCATGTTGGGTGCAAAGACCACCGGGATCTCCCGGGCCGCCTCGCTGATCCGCGTCTTCTGTTCATCCGTGAAGCCGGTGGTACCGATGATGATGCCCCGCCCCGCCTGGCGGCAGATCTCCAGGTGGTCCAGGGTTCCCTCCGGTCGCGTGAAGTCGATAAGCAGGTCTAAACGGTCGGTCAGTGCGGCCAGATCCGACTCCAGGTCCACGCCCAGGCGCCCCTGCCCTGCCAATTCACCGGCGTCGCTGCCCAGGAGGCTGCTGCCGGGCTGTTCCGTGGCCACGGTCAATTCCAGGCCCGGAGCCTGGCCAACGGCTTCGATCAGGGTGCGCCCCATGCGACCGCCGGCACCAACAATGGCGATACGCGCTGGTGTCATGATTTTCTCCAGAATTTCAGGTCTTCAAAAAAGCCCTTCACACCATCGAGCCAACCCTCATGCTGGGGGCTGTGACGCTCCCCGCCGGCCTTCATGCTGGCCTCGAACTGCTGCAGCAGTTCCTTCTGCTCCTTGGTGAGGTTGATGGGGGTTTCCAGCTTGACGCTGCAGATCATGTCGCCCTCGGCGCCGCCATGCACCGAACGCACCCCCTTGCCACGCAAGCGGAACAGCCGTCCGGTCTGGGTTTCCGCCGGAACCTTCAGGGCCACACGACCCTTGAGGGTGGGGATCTCCAGCTCGCCACCCAGGGTGGCTGTGGCGAAGCTGATGGGCACTTCGCAGTACAGGTCGCTGCCCTTGCGGGTAAAGATCTGGTGGGGCTTCACGTGCACCTGCACGTACAGGTCCCCGGACGGGCCGCCATTGATGCCGGCCTCGCCTTCGCCCGAAAGGCGGATGCGGTCGCCGCTGTCCACGCCGGGCGGCACGGTCACCGTCAGCGTGCGACGCTCCTCCACGCGACCCTGGCCACGGCAGGTGCCGCAGGGTTTGGGAATGATCTTGCCGGTGCCACGGCAACGGGGACAGGTCTGCTGCACCGAGAAGAAGCCTTGCTGCATGCGCACACGCCCCATGCCGCCACAGGTGTCGCAGGTCTCGGGCGTGGTACCGGGCGCGGCACCACTGCCGTTACAGGCCTTGCAGGTGGACAGGGTGGGCACGCGGATCTTCACGTCCGTGCCGAACACCGCCTCCTCCAGGGTCATCTCCAGGTTGTACTGGAGATCGGACCCCCGGAAGGCGCCACTGCCGCCACCGCCCCGGGCGCTGGTCCCGAAGATATCGCCGAAGATGTCCTCGAAGATATCGCTGAAGCTGCCCCCGCCAGCCCCAGGGCCGCCGCCACCACCGCGGACGCCGTCCACGCCGGCGTGACCGAACTGATCGTAGGCGGCCCGCTTGCGGGCGTCGGAGAGCACTTCATAGGCCTCCCGAGCCTCCTTGAAGCGGTCTTCCGCCTGCTTGTCGCCTGGATTGCGGTCCGGGTGATATTTCATGGCCATCCGACGGAAGGCCTTCTTGAGCGCGTCCTCGCTGGCGTTCTTCGCCACCCCCAGGACTTCGTAATAGTCGCGTTTTGCCATGATTACCGTGGGTCACTCAGAAACGGTAAAGCCCGCAGGCCGCCTTCCTCCCCCGAAGGGGATAAAGACAGCCAGCGGACCCTGATTGCCTGACACGGGACCCCATGTAGCGGCCCCGCGTGCGGGTTTACTTCTTCTTGTCGTCCACTTCCTCGAACTCGGCATCCACCACATCATCCTGGGTGGACTGCTGGCCCTGGCCGCCGGACTGCTCACCGGCACCCGCGGTCGCGCCCTCGGCGCCCCCCTGGTCAGCCTGCTGAGCATACATGCGCTCGGCCAGTTTACCGGAGACCTCGGTCAACTTCTGCGTCTTGGCCTCGATATCCTCCTTGCTATCACCCTTCATGGCCTCACGCAGGTCGTTAAGGGCGGACTCGATGCTGGACTTCTCGTCGGCCTCCACCTGGTCGCCCATGTCCTTGAGGGTCTTCT
>PWMO01000393.1 GCA_003558175.1 Spirochaetaceae bacterium | reverse complement strand
TTGGTGAAGCAGATGGTATAGACGCGGTGGCGTTTCAGCGCGGTGAGATAGAGCAGTGTCACCAGCCCGCTGGCCATCACCGCCTCGGCAATTGCCACATCCGGCGCCGCGTAGTAGAGGTAGAGGAACGAGAGCAGCAGCGAGAATATGCCAAGGAACACAACCGCCATGCGCAGAATCTGCGTTTCGACGGCCATGATGGCCAGCAGCACCAGCAGCAGGAGCAGAATCGCCTCAATCAACGCGAACTTCCTTGCGGATCTTGAACCCGCTGGCGTAGGCCGAGTGGGCAATGGAATGCGTCGAGATGGGGTTGGTGAGCAACTCAAAGACGACGATCAACGCCAACTTGAGCGTAAAGAAACTGAACCCCTCGATGAGCATCGCGCCAAAGATCAGTGTCAGAAACCCGACCGTGTCGACCTTGGCGGTGATTACAACGCGCGAGTAGAAGTCGTGAAAGCGCAGCACGCTGTAGATGCCGGCGGCCATAAAGAAGAGCCCGATTACGATGAGGGCCCTTCCGATCAGTACCGTGATCATCAGTTTGCCTTGCGCTCAATGAACCGCGCTATCAGCACGCTGCCGATAAATCCGAGCAGGGCGTACACGATTGCGATGTCCAGCAGAAACGTACGCTGAATCATCAGGGCGAATACGATAATCGCCATGATGATCTTTGAGGAGATCAGGTTCAACCCAAGGAGGCGGTCCCAGATTGTGGGGCCGATCACCACCCGGATTATCCCGCCGATTGTGAGCAGTGCGAGCACGAAAAGTACACCATGGTAGAACGTCACGGCTTTCCTCCCGATATGAGCTGTTCAAAGTTCTGTTTGATCAAAGGGCCGGCTTCGTCCGGATCGGTTGTGACGCAATCTATCCAGATAACTTTGAGCGTCTTTCCGTCCCGGTCCAGCGTAACCGTGCCCGGTGTCAGCGTGATGGAATTGGCCAGCAGCGCGATGTGAAACTCGTTCTCGAGCGTTGTATGGATATCGACGATGCCCACGTGCAGTCCCCCGGTGAGCACGCGGTAGAGCGCCTGGACCCCGGCAATATAGATCTGCACGATGAGCGCAAATACGTACTTCACGCCCACCCGAAACCCGAACGGATAGGTCTCGCGATAGTCGCCCCGCAGCACGTACATATCGGTGGCAATCATGGTTGCCAGGCCGATGAGAGCTCCCACTGCAGCGGTGGCAAGCGATACCTGTTCTTCAAGAATGATCCAGACGACCGCAAAGACCGCCATCATCTTCGCGTAGTGCAGCAGGTGTTTCATAGGCCGCCAAAACCATACCAGAAATGTCGCGCTTTAGGAAGCTCAGGTTGACAGGGCTGCGGCGCGACTCTATGCTCAGCAATCATGTTGCGAGAAGCTTTGACCCAAGAACTGGTTGCGGTCGGTCTGCCCGGCCGTACCAAGAACGACGTGATCGAGACCCTCCTGGACCTGCTCTGTACAACCGGTAAGATAAAAGACAGGGAGCGTGCCCTGGCAGACATACTCGCCAACGAAGCCCGGATGTCCACCGGCCTGGAGCAAGGTATAGCCATCCCGCACGCCAAGACCGGTGCCGTGGACGAACTGGTAGCCTGCGTTGCGGTGACCGCCAATAAGATCGATTTCGAGAGTATCGATCACAAGCCGGCGCGAATCTTTATCATGACGCTCTCCCCGCCCGGGGACACCGGTCCGCATGTCCAGTTTCTGGCGGAAGTGAGCCGGCTGCTGAAGAACAAGAAGGCACGGCAGAAAGTTCTCGAGGCGCGCGATGCGAGCGAGCTCTACTCGCTGCTGACGGGCTGATCCCACGGGGGCATCGCAGTCGCACCGGGGTGCGGTTGCCGTCGCTGTCAGGTGCCGAAGGCCCGCGCCAGGCGCCGAAGGCCCGGATTTTTGTTGATCATTCGCCACGGATGTGTTATCAAAGCGATAACGTTTTCCACAAGATTACGGAAAGGAGCGAGACATGCAGAAGTACGTGTGTGACGTATGCGGCTACATCTACGACCCTGAAGAAGGCGATCCGGACAACGGCATTGAGCCCGGAACCAGTTTTGAGGCGCTGCCCGAAGACTGGGTCTGCCCGATGTGCGGGGCAGCCAAGGAAGACTTCTCCCCCGAGGATTAAGACCGCAACAGAAACCGGCTCAGGGTGCGGGGGTGTCTGCCGGACGGATGCTCTCGCTCCTCAGCCAAGCAGTGCGGCCTGCCGTTTGTAGTGATCTTCCAGCACGAGGCAGGCCATTGCTTCTACCACCGGCACGATCCGCGGGCAGATGCACGCGTCGTGTCGCCCCTCCGTAACGATAACCGACTCTTCTCCGGCCGTGTTCACCGTCTTCTGCGGTTTGGCAATCGATGAGGTGGGCTTGACCGCTACCCGAAAGACGATCTCTTCTCCGGTGGATATTCCGCCGATAATCCCGCCGGCGTTGTTGGTCACAAATCCCGCCGTGCTCATCTGATCGTTATGCTGGCTGCCGGTCATTCCGGCAACACCAAACCCTGCACCGAACTCGATGCCCTTTATCGATCCCACAGAAAGCATCGCGTGCGCCAGCTCGGCATCGAGCTTGTCGAATACCGGTTCTCCGAGCCCCGGCGCTACGCCGCGAATGCGGCACTCTACGATGCCGCCGGCGCTGTCTTTCTGATCCTTCAGCTGCGTAACGTACTCAACCATTTGCTGTGCCGCCTCGGCGTCACAGGCGCGCAGCGGGTTGTTTTCTATGGTCTCCGGGTCGAATGTGCGGCAGCTGATGCCGCCCACGTTGATGGTATAGGCGAGCACCGAGACGTTGCGCCGAGCGAGCAGCTTACGAGCAACGGCCCCGGCGGCCACGCGGCCCGAGGTCTCACGTCCGGACGCGCGACCGCTGCCACGCCAGTCACGAATGCCGTATTTCTGCAGATAGCTGTAGTCGGCGTGTCCGGGGCGGAACAGATTCTTGATGGCGTCGTAGGCCGAGGGATCGGCGTCCGAGTTGTACAGAATCATCATCATCGGCGTTCCGGTGGTCTTGTCCTGAAACACGCCGGAGAGCACGTTCACGCGATCCGGTTCACTTCGTGGAGTGGTAATCGAGGACTGTCCCGGCTTGCGCCGGTTCAGCTGGAGCTGAATCTCTTCGGTAGCTATTTCTACTCCGGGAGTCACACCGTCCACCACCACACCGACCGCTCCTCCGTGGGATTCGCCGAATGTGGTGATCCGAAACGCGTGACCAAATGTGCTGCCTGCCATGCTGCTACCTCTCTATCGTTTGAACCACGGCGGACAGCGCATCCGCCGTGTTCATGTTGCGGATATCGACCACTTGATCCGCGCGCTCCCTGTACAGCGCGTCCCGGCGACAAAACAGCTCGCTGAACGTGGCGCGAGGGTCCTCTGTATCCAGAAACGGGGGAAGCCCTCCGGCCAGGATACGGCCGAAAAGCGTCGCTTCATCCTGCAGAAGATACACAAAAACGCCGCTGCCCTCCAAGTGGCTCATTGCACTGCCGTTCTCGATTGTGCCGCCGCCCAGCGCAACTATCAGGCAGCTGCCACGCGGCGCGCGGTCCTGCACCACGCTTGCCGCTGCCTCCGCCTCAATGGACTGGAAGCCGT
>PWMO01000106.1 GCA_003558175.1 Spirochaetaceae bacterium | reverse complement strand
CGGTGTGCTTTGGGCGCAACGTGTCGAACGTGATGCAGCGGATGCTGATCTACCGGATGTATCACAACCACTACAAGGGCTGGCGGCACCGGGAGCCGCGGCCGACGCACGGCAGTGTCGCCGGGCTTGACGAGCGCTGGGTGCAGCAACGGCTATCGGGGGTGTTCGAGTGGCGGGAGTTTCTCAGCCGCAGCGCGCTCGGCCCTGAGGATCTGCAGGTGTGGCTGCGCCGGCTGCCGACGCCGCTGAAGCGTGGTGCGGAGTACCTGCCGAAGTTCGCCCTGGCGTGAGGCGTCTCGGGGCGAGGCGCTACGCGGCGTGAGGGCTTCCGGGGCAGGACGCGACGTGAGAAATGGCGGAAGCTATGACGCTAATCCCTGACAGGACGCGAGACACGGAGCGGAGACCGGCTGTACAGTCCGGCGCGGCCGTTGCTGCCGGCGCGCCCACTTGTGGCAACGCTACGCTCCGGCGACCTAATCCGTTTTCACCAAGCTTCGTGGCAATTAAGAAACTTGGTATCATGCCAGTTGAGAGTATACACGCTGCGCATTCGTGTTGCACAGCGTTAGTAACACGGATCCTTTTCTATCCGCCAGGCAGCAACAGAACGACGCGCATCACCTGCGCTCTCGCACGAGCGTAGCGACGAGAAAGCGTCTGGTGAGTGCGCCGCGTCACGTGGCGTCATGACTACTTCCGGCCGTTCGTCCGCCGTCGGGTTATCCAGCTACCGGCGGACCGGGAAATACTGAACGAGAACTTTGCCCGGTGCCCGCGACGGGCACTGCAGTCTCTCCCCTCCTTATCATCCCGGCCGAAATTCGCTACATTCCCCGCAATGGCAGTAATCAGCATTCACGAGGCGACGGTCCAGTTTGGTGGGCCGCCGGTTCTCGACAAGGTTTCCGTACACGTTGAACCGGACGACCGCATCTGTCTTCTGGGTAGAAACGGTGCCGGAAAATCTACGCTCCTTCGCCTGATGGCGGGAACCTTCGCGCCGGACGAGGGAACGGTTTCGATTTCCAACGACATCCGTGTCGAGCTACTGGATCAGGGTACCGAGGTGGATTACGCAGGAACCGCGCTCGACTACTGTACGACACGCGCTGTTTCAGCAGTGGACGCGGAGAAGATTCTCACGAAACTCGGATCCGACCCGAATGCACCGTTTGAAACGCTTTCAGGCGGCGGCCGTCGTCGGGTCATGCTCGCCGCCGCCCTCGCGTCGCAGGCCGACGTGCTGCTCCTCGATGAGCCGACAAACCATCTCGATACCGAAGCGGTGCTCTGGCTCGAAGAATACCTGCGGCGTCGAACCGGCTCCCTTGTTCTTGTGACGCATGATCGGGCGTTTGCTCGCACGGTGTCGAATCGTGTCGTGGAGATCGACCGCGGGCAGGTATTCAGCTTGTCCGTTGGGTTCGACGAGTTCACCAGAAAGCGCGAAGAGCTTCTGGCGGCTGAGCAGAGACAGCGGCGTGTGTTCGACAAGAAGCTCGCGACGGAAGAGGCTTGGCTCAGGCGTGGGGTGAAGGCGCGGCGGACCCGGGACGAAGGGCGGGTGCGCGATCTGCTGCGCATGCGCGAAGAGTACGCCGCACGGAGAACCCAGGCGGAGCAGGGGCGGATATCGGTGGAGCGAGCGGGCAAGTCCGGGAAGCTTGTCGTTGAAGCGACGGAGGTTTCGTTTGCCTACGCGGGGAGCGATCCGATCATCAGCGATTTCTCAACGACGATCATTCGCGGAGACCGGGTCGGCGTCGTCGGGCCGAACGGTGCCGGCAAGACCACGCTCATCAGGGTGCTGCTCGGCGAGCTGGTGCCGCTTTCCGGAACCGTCCGGCAGGGCGTGAACGTCGCCCCACTCTACTTCGACCAGATCCGTGCGACGCTCGATCCCCGGAAAAGCGTCATCGAGAACATCACCGGCGGAGACGACGCCGTGGTGATCGGCGGTCGCTCGAAACACATCAATGCCTACCTTGCGGACTTCCTTTTCGAGCCCGACCGCGCCAAAATGGATGTGGGCGCTCTCTCGGGCGGGGAGCAGAACCGGGTGATGCTCGCAAAACTCTTCACCGAGCCGTCCAACTTGCTCATAATGGACGAGCCGACCAACGATCTCGACCTCGAAACACTCGACCTGCTCGAGCAACTCCTGCTCGACTACGAGGGAACGGTTATCGTGGTAAGCCACGACCGCGAGTTCCTGGACAACGTCGTAACAAGCTCCCTCGTGTTTCTCCGCTCCGGCGAGATCCTCGAGCTTCCCGGAGGCTATTCCGACTGGAGCGAGCATCTGGCCGAACGAGAGCGAGTGGCCCAGCGGGAGGCGGCCCAGCGGGAGGCGAAGCGACGAGCCGCAGCGGACGCCGGCGCACCGGGCGAGAAGCCGCGAAATCGCGAGCGGAAACTCAGCTTCAAGGAGGCCCGCGAACTCAAAGCGCTTCCCGAGCTCATCGCTGAGACCGAATCGCGCATCGGTGCGTTCGAACACGAGCTCTGCGACCCCGGGCTATACATAGACGGCGGGGGCGACGTGGCGCAAATCACGCAGCAGCTCGCAGCTGAACAGGAGAAACTCGCTGCGCAGTACGCACGGTGGGAGGAACTCGAAGCGATTCGAGAACATCGGAGGTGTTGAGGTCGGGCTGCCCCACAGAATCGAGACGCCTCGGGTTTCTTGCAATCTCGCATGATCGTCCTCGACGCGAACGCGTTATCCAAGATCGTAAAGCCAAACCCGGACCTGCGGGTTTTCTCGTGGGTAGACTCAGTACCGGCTCTGCAAACAGCGATCACTGCTGTCACCGTCGCAGCGTCTCGTGCGTGCCACCGATCTTCACCGGCACCGAGCAAACCGCTGCCCACTCTGATTCGAGGTCTTGACCGAGGGAACCAACTCAGCTTGACCATATAGTATTTCCTCTATATATTAATAATGAAAGACACAGGAGGTCTTGCTATGAACAAGAAAACGGTAATGGTTGGTGCAGCTGCACTGGTAGTCGGTATTCTTCTCACCGCGGGCATCGGATTCTACAGCATGCCGGGCATGATGATGCTGGAAGATCGCAGTCCGCATGACTTTGACACAACGGTCGCGGTTTTCGAGCAGCAGGTTCGCGAGGGTGGCTGGTCGGTGCTCACCGTCCATGACATGCAGCAGGTTCTTCAAGGACATGGTCATGACGTGGCGGCAGTGAAGATTTTTGAACTCTGTTCATCAAAGTACTCGGCCGAGATCCTGAGTCTCGATGATGAGCGCATCGTATCTCCCCTCATGCCTTGCCGCGTAGCAATCTACGAGAAGAGTAACGGCAACACCTACATCGCACGCATGAACAGTGAGCTCATGGCAAAGCCCTTCGGCGGAGTGATTGCATCAGTTATGGATCGCGCAGCGGTCGAGACCGAAGTGGTCATCTCCCGAGTACTCGAGCCGGAAGCGTACGCCCGGCAGTAGAACGCAGCAAAGATAGCCCTACACGCAAAGCGATACCGCAGAACGTGAGTTTGCCCAGGGGTTTAGCCGGCTACGCCCGGTTAAACCCCGAG
>PWMO01000070.1 GCA_003558175.1 Spirochaetaceae bacterium | reverse complement strand
GAAGCTCTATCTGCGCGGACGGGATCTCGCCCTGCAGCGCCTGGTCTCCCGCTACCCGGACCTGCGGCAACCCTCCGAAAGCCCGGAGTTCGATGCCGCGCTGCAACGCACCGAGCCCTCGGACGTTCCGCTGCTCTACTGGGCTGCTGCCGGCTGGGCCGGAGCCTGGTCAACCGAACCGTTCGACCTTGATCTGGCACTCTCGGTGCCTATTGCCGCCCGTCTGATGGAGCGCGCCTACCAGCTCGAGCCGGACTTTGACGACGGTGCCATTCACGAGTTCTACATCTCCTACTTTGCGGCGCTTCCGCAAGGACTCGGCGGTGATCGACAACTGGCACGGAAGCACTTCGCGCGTGCCGTTGACCTCGCCGCCGGCCGCAAGAGCTCGCCCTACGTAACGCTCGCTCTGGCCGTTGCGCTTCCGGAGCAGAACCTTGAAGAGTTTGTGGATCTGATGCAGCAAGCGTTGCAGGTCGATCCCGAGGAAGCCCCTGAGTACCGGTTGGTGAACGAGATTCGACGCCGCGAAGCGCGCTGGTATCTCGAGCATCTCGACCGTTTTTTTCTGCTGGATGACTGGGATGACCTGGATAACTGGGGCGAATGGGACGACTGGGATGAGCGCGATGAGAGGGGCGCCGGGGGACGGTGAGAGAGCGCGCCCCAAACAGAGTGCGGAGAAGGAGGCTTCAGAGATGAAACGCATACTGGCTCTCGTTATTGTGGCGGCTGCGATTGCGCTGGCCCCTCTTTCCGCTCAGACAATTCGCCTCGCCAGTGGTGCGCCGGAGTCGTCACCCTGGGGGGCGGCGCTGAATCGGCTGGCCGCGGACTGGAGCAGGATCTCGGGCGGCAGAGTGAACCTGCAGGTGTTTCACAACGCTATTGCGGGCGATGAACAAGATGTGCTGCGCAAAATGCGCATTGGACAGATTCAGGCAGGCGTCTTCACCAGCGTCGGGATGGAGGCGCTGGCGCCGGAGATCATGGCACTCAGCATGCCGGTTCTGATACAGTCCGACGAAGAGCTGGACTACGTGTTTGACCATTTGCGTGAAGACCTGGAAGCTGCGGTGGCTCGCAACCGTTTCCAGGTGCTGGGCTGGTCCAAGGGGGGATGGGTCTATTTCTTCACCTCGCGCAGCGTCCGCTCGCCTGCCGAGCTGCGACAGATCCGCCTGGCGGCAAGCGCCGAGAACCCGGAGCTCCTGCAGGCGTTCCGGGTAATGGGGTATCAGGCGTTTCCGGTCACTCAGACCGAGTTACTGACCTCACTGAACAGCGGGATGGTTGACGGCTTTTACGCCAGCCCAATTGGGGCCGCGGGGTTTCAGTGGTTTGCGCGGGCACCGTACATGCTCGATCTACCGGTTGCTCCGTTTCTGGGCAGCGTCGTGATCAGCGATCGAGCCTGGTCGTCAATTCCGGCCAACCTCAGACCACGGCTGAAGGCAGCGGTGGAGTCGCACATCAGTCGTCTTGACTCAGCCGTCCGCGAACTGGAAGAGGACGCAATCAGCGTTATGCGCAACCACGGGCTGCAGACTACGGAGCTGTCGGCTGCGGAGCGTGAGCGCTGGTTCGCCGAGTTTGAGCGCAGCCTCGACCTGACCGTGGGACGTGTTTTCGACGAACGCACCTATCGTGCGATCCAGCAGCTGTTGGACGAGTTCAGGGGATAGCGTGAGGGAAGAGTCTCCCCGTCGAGCGTCCGGAAATCAGAACGATCTTCAACGTGTTCCTGATCCTCAAGACGCGACTGATCCGCAAGGCGTCCCGGGCGGAAGGGGACGCCTTTCGGTCGTTCGCCGCGCGGGAATGCTGTTGGAGAACGGGGTTGCGGTAACGGCGCTGCTGCTGCTGGTGCTGCTGCCCACGGTGGAGATGCTGCTCCGCACCCTCTTCCGTACCGGGTTGATCGGCCAGACGGACCATGTGCTGCATCTGGTGCTGGTGGTGGGGTTCGTCGGGGGATTGATCACCGCCCGAGAGGGCCGACACCTCTCCATGGCCGGTGTCGGCGCTGGACTTGCGACGTCGACCGCGGAGCTGTTCCGCGTCGTTGCGGCATTTCTGTCTACAACCGTCTGCGTGGCGCTCGCGTGGAGTGCCGTTTCGTTCATGGTGATTGGATTTGGCCCCGGACAGCAAGCCGGACTTCTGCCGGTGCGGCTGTTTGTTGTCGCGCTACCGGTATCCTATGCCGGTATGGCGCTGCGGTTTTCCGCAGGCCCCGTCAGACGCGCGATGCAGCTTGGGGTGCTGGTAGCGGGGTTGCTTACGGGCACGCTGATCGGTGCGTCGTCGATCGTCAACATGCTGTTCATGACCCTGGACAGCCCGCCACTGTTCCTTGACCGAGTTATGGATCTCTGGTTTGCCGTAGTCCCGACAGTCGCCCTGCCTGCCGTGGTGCTGCTGGTGGTGTCGGCGTTCATGGGAACCCCGCTGTTTGTAGTGCTTGCGGGAGTGGCCAGCATGCTGTTCGCCCAGGCCGACGGGTTTCTCGAGATCATCCCCAACGAAGGCTACACGGTGTTGACCAACGCAAATATTCCGGCGATACCGCTGTTTACGCTGACCGGATACATCCTGTCGGAGAGCAAGGCGGGCGAGCGGCTGGTGCGGGTGTTCCGCGCGCTGTTCGCCTGGGTTCCCGGAGGGATGGTGGCTGCAGCGGTACTGGCATCGGTGTTCTTCACCTCGTTCACCGGGGCCTCCGGTGTCACGATCCTCGCTCTCGGCGGACTGCTGTTTTACATCCTGCATACGCGCGGCAGCCAGACCGAACGTTTCTCCATCGGTGTGCTCACTGCCGGCAGCAACATCGGGCTGCTCTTTCCTCCGAGCCTGGTGCTGATCATCTACGGCACGATTGCCCAGGTGAACGTTTTTCACCTTTTCCTCGGCGGGCTGCTTCCCGGTGCACTGCTGGTGTTGGCGCTTGCCACCGTCGGGGTTGTTGTGTCGATCAGGCGCAATATACCGTCGGTCCCGTTCAGTCTGCGCGAAGCCGCTCTTGCGATTCGCGAAGCGATCTGGGAACTCCTGCTCCCCGTGGTGATCGTAACTTCGTTTTTTACCGGGCTGACCACCCTGGTTGAGACGGCGGCTCTGGCGGCAGTCTACGCGATGGTTGTTGAGGTTGGTATCAAGCGCGAGATCACGCTGCGAAGCATTCCCGCGGTCGCGCTCAAGTGCATCACGATTGTCGGCGGCGTGCTGGTGATTCTGGCCGCCGCACGCGGTCTCTCCTTTTATATTATCGATGCCCGCATCCCGATCATGCTTCGAGATTGGGTGGCGGCGCGGGTAGACTCGCCGATTGTCTTTCTGTTGCTGCTGAACCTTGCCCTGCTGGTGACCGGCTGCCTGATGGACATCTTCTCAGCCACGCTGATCGTGGCCCCCTTGGTCATCCCGCTCGGGATGCTCTACGGCATCGACCCGGTGCATCTTGGCGTGATTTTCATAGCCAACCTCGGCCTTGGCTTCATCACCCCTCCGGTGGGAATCGATCTCTTTTTGTCTTCGTATCGATTTGGCAAGCCGCTGACCGAAGTGTACCGCTACGTCTTCCCGCTGTTTCTGCTTCAACTGACCGTAGTACTGGTCATTACCT
>PWMO01000434.1 GCA_003558175.1 Spirochaetaceae bacterium | reverse complement strand
CGGTGGAACGAACGGGCAGCAGCACGCTGAACGCCTGCCAGATTTCGTGGTAGAGCCCTCGCCGCCTCAGCTCGCTGGTGTAGATGTGGTCGACGGCACGCAGAATATCGCACTTCTCTTTGGTGACTTCGCCCGGAATTCGTACCGCCAGTCCCGGCCCCGGAAACGGATGTCGGTCGACAATCTCGGGAGCTACGCCCAGCACCCTGCCCAGCCGCCGGACTTCGTCCTTGTAGAGGCCGGCCAGTGGTTCAACGATCCGCCCGGCCTTCCGCTTGGCATCAACCAGCGGCGAACGAACGTTGTGATGCGACTTGATGACCTTGGCCTTTTTGCCGACTCCCTGCCCCGACTCTATCAGATCGGTGTAGAGCGTCCCCTGCGCCAGAAAGTAGTCGCCCGGGATGTGTCGTGCGACCTCTTCCTGCTGCACCCGGATGAAGGTGTCTCCGATACGTTCCCGCTTCTGCTCGGGATCGCTGACTCCCGCGAGGCGTTCCAGAAAGCGCTGTTCAGCGTCGATCAGATAGAGATTGCGCGCTCCGAGCCGCCGCAGTCCCTGCTCCACTTCACGGCTCTCCTCGTGGCGCATCAACCCGGTATCGACATACATCAGGTGAACCTGTTCGGGAGGAAGGGTCTGCAGCAGCAGCGCGCCGGTTACCGTAGAGTCTACCCCGCCTGAGATCAGCAACAAGACCGGATCTTGCCCAACCTGCTCCCGGATGCGTTCAGCCTCGATGCGCAGGTACTCCTCAACGGTCCACTGTCTACGCGCCCCGCAGATCTTCACCGCGAAATTTTCAAGGATGGCATCGCCGTACTCGCAGTGCGTGACTTCCGGATGAAACTGAATACCCACCAGCTGCGGGTCTGCAAAACGCACGCAGCCGGGAAGCCCGTGCTCCGATTGCGCGCAGAGCGACGCCCCCTCGGGCAGACGACGTATGCTGTCGCCGTGGCTCATCCACGACACGAAGCCGTCGGGAACGCCGTCGAGCAGCGGATGCGGCGCGAGGAAGGCTTGACGGCTGCGCCCGAACTCGCGTACCTCGGACGCCTCGACCACGCCGCCGTGGTCGGACACCATGCGCTGCAAGCCGTAGCAGATGCCGAGCACCGGAACGCCGGCGTTGTAAACCCGTCCGTCGGGACGAGGTGCGTCGTCATCGGCCACGGAGGCCGGGCTTCCGGACAGAATGATCCCTTTGACGTTCTGCAGCAGTTCATCGGTGATCTGCGCATCACCGGGTACGATGGTGGTGTGCACGCCAAGATCGCGAATGCGGCGGCCGATCAGCTGCGTGGTCTGGCTGCCGAAGTCAAGTATCAGGATTGTGTCCATGGATCACGCCGCACAATAGTCTGTTCTCGATCAGCTCCCACCGAGATGATATCGACCGGAACGCCCAGGTATTGCTCGATGAACTCAATGTATTCGCGCGCCTGCTGTGGCAGCGCGTCATAAGACGTGACGTGCGACAGGGACGTCTTCCAGCCGGGAAATCGCTTGGTAACCGGTTTGGCGCGATTGAGCACGGTGCGTGATGCCGGAAAGGTGTCCACGCCGGCCTGGCCGACGTCGTAGGCAACACAGAGACGGATGTCGTCGAGCTCGTCGTAGACGTCCAGGTGCGTCATGGCCAGCGATTCGATGGAGTTGCTGCGGCAGATATACCGCAGTGCAACCAGATCGAGGTAGCCACAGCGTCGCGGACGGCCGGTAGTGACCCCGTACTCGTGGCCAACCTTGCGAATATGCTCGATCAACCTGCCGTCGCGATCAGGGCTGAACTCCGTTGGAAACGGACCGTTGCCGACGCGGGTGGAGTACGCCTTGAACACGCCGATAACCCGGTCCACGGCACGGGGACCGATCCCGGCACCGAGACAGGCACCGGCGGCCGCCGAGCAACCGGAGGATACGTAGGGATAGGTGCCGAGGTCGAGGTCCAGCAGCGCTCCCTGCGCGCCTTCCAGCAGCACCGTCTTGTTGCCCTTGAGCTCCATGAAGCGCTGCACATCAATCACCATGTCGGCCAGCGGCTCGCGGTAGCGGCGCAGAAACTCGCGGTCGTCCTCCGGTATGGTGTCAAAGACCTCCGGCTCGAGGATATCGATGATGCGGTAACCGTCGCGCATCGCCTTTTTCGAGTAAGCAATGCCGATCCCGCGGCCCGTGGTGCCGATCGGCTCGGTGCGCTGCTGGTCGAGTTCTACATCGAGCTTGCGGTAGGCGGGTAGAACCACGTGCGCCCGGTCCGAGACCAGCACCCGCCCCTCCCAGAGAACCCCCTGGTTGGTCAACTGGTGCAGCTCGGCGAAAAACGCCTCCGGGTCTATAACCATCCCGGTTCCGAGGACCACCGTCTTGTCCGGCGAGACAATCCCCGAAGGAACCAGATGCAGCTTGTAGGTCTGCTGATCTCGCACGATGGTGTGTCCCGCGTTTGCCCCTCCGGAGAAGCGCAACGTGACATCGGCCCCGTCGGAAAGGAAATCCACGATCTTTCCTTTGCCTTCGTCACCCCATTGGGCTCCAATGATAACAAGATTCATGGCGGATCCTCTGGTTGCGCGTTCTACCGCGAATAATTTGGCGGTTCCTGGGTAATCACCACATCGTGAACGTGGCTCTCTTTCAGGCCGGCCGGCGATATTTTAATGAATTTATGGTACTCACGCAATTGGTCGATCGTGCGGCAACCGCAATACCCCATGCCCTTGCGCAACCCGGTCACCAGCTGGTGAACGTACGGCTTCAGTTCTCCCTTGTAGGGAACGCGCCCCTCGATGCCCTCCGGCACCGGCTCTTCGGTCGAACTGTGCCCGTAGCGGTCGGCCGATCCCTGGCGCATCGCGCCCACCGATCCCATGCCGCGATAGGTCTTGAAGATGCGCCCCTCGTAGATTACCTCACGTCCCGGCGACTCCTTGAGTCCCGCAAAGAGGTTACCGATCATTACCGTGCGGGCGCCGGCTGCAATGGCCTTGACGAGGTCTCCCGAATACTTAATGCCGCCGTCTGCGATGATCGGGATGCCGCTCTTCGCGGCCTCTTCGCTGGCCCACAGTACCGCCGAAAACTGTGGCACGCCGATTCCGGCCACCACCCGCGTGGTGCAGATCGAGCCTGGCCCTACCCCCACCTTGACCGCGTCCGCACCGGCTTCGATCATGCGCCGCGTTCCCTCACGGGTTGCGACGTTTCCGCCGATCACCGGTACGCCGTAGGTCGATTTTACGCGGGCGACCGCCTCGATCACGTTGTGCGAATCGCCGTGCGCAGTGTCGATCACTACGAAATCAACCTTACTCTCTTTCAACAGCGGCAGACGATCATTGACATCGTTGGGCGAGACTGCGGCGCCCACCAGCAGTCGGCCGGATGCGTCGGTTGCCGCGTGCGGGAACTCATTGTGCTTCTCGAGGTCTTTGACGGTAATCAGTCCGGTAAGCCGATTCTGCTCGTCAACCACCGGGAGCTTTTCGATCTTGTGTGAATCGAATTTCTCCTTGGCGCTCTCGATATCGGGGCGCCCGACCTCCACCACCGGGTTGGGAGTCATCACGTCGCGCACCGTCAAGGAAAAGTCACGGCAGAATCTGAGATCCCGGCTGGTGATGAT
>PWMO01000188.1 GCA_003558175.1 Spirochaetaceae bacterium | reverse complement strand
CGTCAGCCTGCGCTCGTTGTAGCGGACGCTCTCAGCCCCCGAAAAAACGCCGCGCAATAGCATCGCGCGCTCAATGCGAGAAAGACGATACCGGTCACCTACCAGCTTCAATACACCCTGGTCCGGGTACCCGCGGTCGAGCAGGTAGCGGTAATCGAGGCACGCGGTGCGCAACTCGGCGCCGATATCCATGGTTCACCGTAGTGTCGGATTCCGCGGCGGTCAAGTGCCGCTTGCGCCGTTTGTGCTGTGCTGTGCTGTGCCGCTGGTCACTTGCCGTCCGCGCCGGCGTCATTGCCGCAGGACAACTGCCGTGCCGCGCCGGTCGCGCCGTGCCAGCGCCGTGCCGCGCCTCCGGTCCGCGCGGGTCGCATCTTCCCCGCTTCGCTGCGCCAGATCGGCGAGGAAAGGCGAAGCGGATCGGGTAGCAAAACTGCCATGATTTCGGCAAAGTAGGGACCGTGGAAAGAGTCTCGTTTACCGGGGAACCGTTTTCTCAGGAGCTGGAACAAGGGGTCGACCCCGCGACGCGGCTGCCGTATGGCGTCAGCCGCTACTACTCCGGTCTGGTCGCCGATAACGGTGAGAATCCGCAATCGGCCGCCAATGGAACCCGGCGTGACCCAATTGCGGCGCAGTACGTTCCAACGGAAGCCGAGCACCACGTTCGGCCCTACGAGGATGCCGATCCGATCGGCGATCGGCGCTACATGGTGGTGCCGCGGCTGGTGCATCATTACCATGACCGAGCGCTGTTGCTGGTCAATGATCGCTGCGCGGTCTACTGTCGCCACTGTTTTCGGCGCCACTTCACCGGACATGGCTCAGGCCGCATAACCAAGCCCGAGCTTGAAGCGGTATGCCGCTACCTGGAACTGACGCCGCAGGTGCGCGAGGTGTTGCTCTCCGGTGGCGATCCGCTGATGCTGCCCGACCGCGAACTCTTCGCCGTGATGGACCGCCTGCGGCTCGTCAGGAGCGATCTCCTGCTGCGAGTCTGCACGCGCATGCCGGTGGTCTTGCCGTCACGCATTACGGACGAGCTCGTCTCCGGTCTGGCGGCCAGGGGGCCGGCCTGGATGGTAATCCACGCCAATCATCCTCGTGAGTTGACCGATGCGTTCGTTGCCGCGGCACAACGGGTATTGCGCTGCGGAATTCCGGTGTCCAATCAGACGGTGTTGCTTCGCGGCGTGAACGACAACGCCGACACGCTCGAAGCGCTCTTTTCCGCGCTGGTAAGAATCGGGGTGCGCCCCTACTATCTCTTCCAAGGCGACCTTGCCGCCGGGACGGCGCACTTTCGCACTACCGTTGATGAAGGGCTGGAGATCATGCGCATTCTGCGTTCCAGGCTGTCGGGCCTCGCGCTTCCCATTTACGCGCTCGATCTCCCGGATGGGGGCGGCAAGGTGCCGGTGGAGAGCGCTCTGCTGCGCCGTGAGCCGGACGCCTACGTTTTTGCCGGACCTGATGGCCGCGAGTACCGCTATCCTCGAGAAAAGGCATAACCGCAAATTGATAACTTCTTGACCACTGCAGTCATGTTTCCATTAGAATAGACAGCAGGGGGTACTGCGATGAACAAGCTGCAGGAGGCCAACGTAGTGGTTGCCGGCGGCACCGGTGGTGTGGGCGAGGGATTGGTGCGTGCGTTTCTGCTCGAAGGTGCAACCGTTATCGTTCCATACCGCCACGAAGTGCGGCGGCAACGGCTGGAGGAGTATATCGGCGAGCTGGCCGAAGGAAGGCTTCATCTTTTCCCCGCCGAACTCGGGGACGAACAGTCGGTAGCGGCATTTCGCTCCAATATCAAGGAGCAATTCGGGTCGGTTGACCTGGGAGTTTCGTGCATCGGGGGTTGGTACTACGGATACAGCCTGCACAAGATGCCGTACGACCACTGGCAGAGCGTGATTCACAACAACCTGACAACGCATTTTCTCTGCATGCGTGCGATAGTGTCGTTGATGCACGAACAGAAACGTGGTGTCTACGTGATGGTGAACGGTGGTGCGGCTGAGTACATCGCGCCTGAGTCCGGTGCGGTCTCTATTGTAGCGGCGGCGCAGCTAATGATGGCGCGTGTACTGAAGCAGGAAGCGCACGGCACCAACATTCGTATCCACTCGCTGGTGGCTTACCACCCGGTGAAGACGCGCGACAGACGACGCGAGGTCGTGGACGACTGGCTGACACCGGAAGAAGTCGGTGACTACCTGACCCGGCTCTATCGCGGCGAGGTGCCCGATGCGGCCAAGACCATTCACCGACTCTACACCCGGCAGAGCACTCACCGCTGACAGTGGGCGCCAGCGAGCCCCGCCGTGGTCAAGAGGCGCTTTGCGCGGCTTCCGATGGTTCGGTGAGCATGCGGTGTATTGCCGCGGCCGCTTTGCGCCCTTCGCCCATCGCGAGGATCACGGTCGCCGCTCCCAGCACGATGTCGCCGCCCGCGTAGACGCGGTCCATCGACGTTTTGCCGTTCTCGTCGGTGATGACGTTTCCCCATTCGGTGACCTTGAGTTCGGGCGTAGTCTGCGAAATGAGCGGGTTTGAATCATTGCCAATCGAGACCAGCACGGTATCAACGTCAATCACGCTCTCACTGCCCGGTATTGCGATCGGCCGGCGCCGACCCGATTGGTCGGGTTCTCCCAGTTCGTAGGAGAGGCATTCGATCCCAACGACCCGGCCCTCTTCGTTTCCCAGGATCCGTTTCGGGCTGCGAAGAAAGTGAAAGATAACGCCCTCTTCGTCGGCGTGGTCCACCTCTTCGGCGCGCGCCGGCATCTCGGTACGTGTTCTACGGTAGATCACGTTAACCTCTTCAGCGCCCAGACGCACGGCGGTGCGGGCTGCGTCCATGGCTACGTTCCCGCCGCCGAAGACGGCTACCTTGTGCGGCTGGAATATCGGCGTATCGGCGCGTTCCCGGTCATACGCTTTCATCATGTTGCTGCGTGTCAGATACTCGTTGGCGGAGAAGACACCCACCAGATTCTCACCCTCAATGCCCAGGAACTTGGGCAGCCCGGCGCCGCTGCCGATGAAGATCGCATCGTAGCCGTCCTTCTCCAGCAGGTCGCGCAGCTTGCGCGTTCTTCCAACCAGAAAGTTGGTCTTGATCTCGACATCCATCCGTGTAAGCGTGTCAATTTCATGATCAACAATTGCTTTGGGAAGACGAAACTCGGGAATACCGTAGATCATCACGCCGCCAGGGCGATGGAACGCTTCCAGAATAGTCACTGCGTGGCCTTCACGCCGCAGATCTGCAGCCACCGTGATGCTGGCCGGACCACTACCGATTACCGCCACCCGTTTGCCGGTCTCCGGTTTGGCCGATGGTACGCCACCTCCACTGTCCCGGCGGTCCAGGTCGGCGACGTAGCGTTCGAGCCGGCCGATCGAAACCGACTGGAACGGATCCTTCAGCATCTTGCCGACGGTGCACTTGGCCTGGCACTGGTTCTCCTGCGGACATACCCGGCCACAGATCGCCGGCAGCAGGCTCGATTCCCGGATGATGCGGATCGACTCCCGATAGCGGCGCTCTTCAATCGCCTCTATGAAACCCGGAATATCGATGCGGACGGGACAACCGGCGATACACGGGGCGTTGCGGCATT
>PWMO01000479.1 GCA_003558175.1 Spirochaetaceae bacterium | reverse complement strand
TCAGAGCGACCACCGGTCCGCGCGCCGCCTGCTTGAAGAGATTGAGCAGGATTATGGCGCCGATCAGCGCCACCAGCGATGTCATCCCTGCCGACGGTAACCAGAAGAAGACAACTGCGCTCAACGGCAGTGTCACCAGGATGTACGGCATGCGACGGCCGATTGGGGTTCTGGTGCGATCGCTCAAGGCGGTAACGAGCGGGATCAGCGAGAGCGCCAGAATGTTGTCAAACGTCATGATCACGCCAATCAGCGCACGCGAGTCGAGGTACTGGTTGAGGAACACCGGTACGTAGTTGTCGTACAGCGGGTCCATCAGCCCCATGGTGAAGAACCCGAGACCGATCATGAACGTGGTCTGGTAGAAGCGCGGCGGCACCGCTCTTCGCCCTTCAGTGCCTGTCGGTTCTTTTGGGGTCCGCTCATCGCGGCCGTTGGCTGTCTCTTCCTGCTTATCACTCATCGGTTTGCTCCTGCGGGTCTCTGCCGTTGGTCTCTGCGGCGGGTCGCCTGACTGGAGGTCTGCACACTCCGTTTCACATACGGT
Source organism: Spirochaetaceae bacterium (assembly GCA_003558175.1). Taxonomy (GTDB): domain Bacteria; phylum Spirochaetota; class Spirochaetia; order DSM-27196; family PWMO01; genus PWMO01. The sequence goes on along the minus strand of PWMO01000479.1, from coordinate 13,420 downwards.
ATAGTACGTTGGTCGAGATCACTACGACAACACTATATACGAGACGAGGTAGGAGATGAAGAATAACTCGCGCGGCCACCGGCGTCATCGCCGTCACCCCAGCAACTGGAGCGGGCCTCGGCTGCGTTGCCTGCTTGCGCCGCTCGTACTGCTCATCGTGCTGATGCTTGTACCGAGCCATGCCGCGGCCGTCCCGCAACAGACGCTGCGCATCGGCCTGATGCCCGCAGTGAACTCGATTCCGCTGATTGTCGCCGATGCTGAGGGCTTCTTTGCGGATGAAGGCATCGACGTAACACTGCAGATGTTCCACAACCAGCTCTATCGCGAAACCGCCCTGCAGACCGGCCAGATCGACGGCACCGTTTCGGACATGATAAACGCAATCAACGCCTGGTCCGGCGGGTTCTCGGTGCAGGTCACCTCGGTCACCGACGGCCTGTTTGCCCTGGTCACCGCGCCACGCTCACGGATCAGGTCAATCGAAGACTGGAAGCTGCAGCGGGTGCAGTCGGTGCGCGTTGGCCTGCTGGAAGACAGCATCATTTTCTATTCAGCGGAGCGAATGCTCGAAGCTCACGGTGCCGACCCGGCCAAGATCCGCCCCGTCTCAACGCTGCAGGTTCCGACCCGCATGGAGATGGTGGTGGCCGGCCAACTCGAGGCAGCGATGCTTCCGGAGCCGATCACCCGGATCGCGCTGCAGCGCGGGGCTCACCTCATCGCCGACAGCTCGGTGATGGAGCAGACCCCGGGGGTGCTGCTGTTCACGCCGCGTGCCGTTGCGGAGAAATCCGATGCGATCCGCGCCTTCTACCGGGCGTACGATCGCGCCGTTGCCGCGGTCAACGCCGATCCTGACGCGTTCCGTGACGTCCTCATCGATCGCGGCGGTTTTCCGCCCGCAGTGCGAGACACAATGATCATCCCGCGATTTCAAAACGCGCGTGTTCCGAAACCGGCCGAGTTCGACGATGTAGTCGACTGGATGCGCCGGAAGGGTCTGCTGCTCGGCCGCCCCGACTATCACGACGTAGTAAACGCGGCGATTCTCGGGGAATCGGCTGAGAACTGACTCGGGAAGGCGAGAGGGACGGTCTGAACGCGTATGCTGCGCCTTGAAAACTGTACCGCCGGATATGCCGCGCGCCCGGTACTGGCGCCCACAACCTTTGCGCTGGAGCGTGGCGAAACGCTGGCAGTGGTTGGCCCGTCCGGCTGCGGCAAGACCACCCTGCTCTACACCGCCGCCGGGCTGATCAGTCCGCAAGGGGGCGAGATACTGCTCGACGGCAGCTCCGTCAAGCGCGGAGACCGCCGCGTGGGCCTGGTGCTGCAGCAGTACGGTCTGTTTCCGTGGTTCACCGTACTGGACAACGCAGCGCTTGGGTTGCGGCTGGCCGGAATTGCGCGCGCAGAGCGTATCGCGGCGGCTCGCGCGGCGCTGGCGGCGGTGGGCGTTGAAGCGCTGGCCGACCGCTTCCCGGCGACGCTGTCCGGCGGCGAACAGCAGCGCGTCGCAATCGCGCGGACCTGGGCGCTGCGACCACAGCTGCTGCTGATGGACGAACCGTTCTCCGCGCTGGACGCGCTCACGCGCGAATCGCTGCAGGACATGCTGCGCGTTCTGCTGCAGACGCGCGAGACTGCCTCGATTCTCGTTACGCACAGCATCGACGAGGCGGTGCTGCTCGGTTCGCGCATTGCACTGATGTACGGCTCACCTGCCCGGCTCGACTTCTTCGTCAATCCAATTGCAGAGAATGAAATGGCGCATCGGCGGACTTCATCCGACTATCGAGACGCAGTCATCCGTGTGCGAAATCTGTTCGAGGAGCGCGTCAATGGGTAGAGCGGCATCGCTCGCCGCTGCAGCACTTGCAGTGACCGCGGCGTGGTGGCTTCTCGCGCTTCTGCTGGCATCGCCGGTCCTGCCGGCGCCCAACGTAGTGCTGACACGCCTGGTAACGCTTGGCCCCGGCGTGCTGCTGCGGCATGCGGCTGCAAGCCTGCTCCGCGTTGCCGGCGCACTGCTGCTCGCAGCCGCCCCCGCCGTTCCGCTGGGGATGATGATGGGTCGCCTGCCCCGATTCGACCGGGTGCTGGCGCCCGTTACCTACCTGCTTTATCCGGTTCCCAAGATCGCACTGCTGCCGATTGTGTTTCTGCTGGTTGGAATTGGAGACCTGGCACGGGTGACCATCGTTGCGCTGGTGCTCTTCTTTCAGATCCTGGTCGCGGTGCGCGATGCCACCCGGTCGATACCCGCGCCTTACCTCACGTCAATCGCGTCTCTGGGGGGAACCCGGCTGCAGGCGCTGCGCTTCGTTCTGTTTCCGGCCATTCTCCCCGAGCTGCTGACCGCGGTGCGCATCGGCACCGGAACCGCGCTCGCGGTGCTCTTCTTCGCGGAGACGTTCTTCACCAACTACGGGCTCGGTACCTTCATTGTAGAAAGCTGGATGCGCGTCTCGTACGCCGATATGCTGGCCGGAATCGTGGTGATGGGCCTGCTTGGGCTCTTCCTGTTCGGCCTGATCGACCTGACCGAGCGCCGCCTCTGCCCCTGGAAGCACCGGCGGCACCGGTAGGCACAACGCGAACGACCGCAAACCGAAACGAACCGACACCAGGCTATTCGCGCAACGGGAGATTTGCGTTACACTGTTCAGTGCATACAATACTTGTGATTATACTTTGAACCAAACCGGCACGGAGGCCACAGGAATGAAGCAATCCCAGGCAAAGCACAAGAAACTCGCCACCCGCATCGTTCTGCTATACGCCGGATCGATGCTGATTCTGTTTATCGCCCTGGGGCTGCTGGTCAGACGCACGGCGCGCGACTCGGTTATTCCGGTAGCGAGCAACCTGGCGTCTGAGGTGGTAGCCGCGCGGGCCGGAACGATCGACCAGCTGATCGAAGGACATCTTCTCAATATCAGAACGTTCGCGCAGCGTGACCTCATCCGCGGAGGCGACCTGGACGCTATTGCTGCCGATCTGCGGGCGCGCGCCGATGAAGTGCCCTCAATCTACGAGATGATGTTCTTCGCGCTGCAAGACGGCCGCTTTGTTACTACAACCGGCGACAGCGGCAGCGTTGCGGAGCGCGACTACTTCCAACACATCGTTGCGCAGGGCAACCGCTCCGCCGTGAGCAACGCCATTGTTTCGCTGGCCTCGGGGGAAGCAATTGTGACCATCGCGCACGAAGTACGCGCTCCCAACGGAGAGATGGTTGGGATCGGAGCCGCAACCCTGCTGCTGGAGTCACTGTCTGCAATTGCGGGAGACGTGCGCGTGGGTGACGCGGGCTACGGCTGGCTGATAGACGCAACCGGCACGGTAGTGGCACACCCGCAGCAGGAGCTGCGAATGTCCCTGACGGTGACCGACGCCGACGAGGCCGGGTACATCGGTCTTTCCGAACTGGGGGAACGAATGCGCGCCGAGTCAAACGGAGTCGGCCGCTACGTGGCCCCCGACGGCGAAGAACGCACTGCGTTTTTCGCCGCGATTGAAGCCGCTCCCGGCTGGACCTTCGTGGTGGACGTCCCGGCACAGCAGCTGGCGGCGGCGGCCGACCGCGTGGTTGGTTCGCTCACCGCGCTCGTTGCGGCTATCTTCCTGGTAGTTGTCGCGATTTCGCTGCTGGTTGCCCGCATCATCACCAAACCGATTCGTGAAACTTCAACCCTCCTGAGCGATATCTCCGAGGGCCAGGGTGACCTGACGCGCTCGTTACCGATACGTTCGAACGACGAACTCGGCCGCCTGGCCGGCGGATTCAACCGCTTCATCGAGCAGCTCTCCGGCATCGTCCGAACGATTCGGCAGTCGGTGGACACCCTCGAGTCGGTCGGGCAGTCACTCGCTGCCAACATGGAAGAGACCTCGGCCGCCGTTAATCAGATCAGTGCCAATATCGAAGGGGTCAAGCAGCAGGTGATCAACCAGTCTGCAAGTGTAACCGAAGTCAGCTCGACCATGGAGGAGATCGCGCGCAACATCGAATCGTTGAACGGCAAGATCGAATCGCAGGCAGCCGGGGTCATTCAGTCCTCTTCGGCCATAGAGGAGATGGTCGCCAGCATTCAATCGGTCAGCAATACACTGGAGAAGAGTGCCGGATACTTCCAGCAGCTGCTCGAAGCGGCCGATACCGGTCGAACGCGCATCAGTGGCACCACGTCGCTCGTGCGCGATATTGCACAGAAGTCCGACGGACTGCTTGACGCCAATGCGGCCATCCAGACCATTGCAAGTCAGACCAACCTGCTGGCGATGAACGCCGCAATCGAGGCGGCTCACGCCGGGGAATACGGACGCGGCTTTGCAGTTGTTGCGGACGAGATTCGCAAGCTGGCAGAAGGTGCCTCGTCCCAGTCCAAGTCGATCTCGGCGGTGCTCAAGACCATCAAGAGCTCGATCGATTCGGTTGCCGAGTCGTCCGTGGAAGCGGAGCGCGCGTTCGAACACGTGTCGGAACTCATTGGAACGCTGGCAGATCTGGAACGTCAGATCCAGAACGCCATGGAGGAACAGAGCGCCGGTTCGACCCAGGTTCTCAAGGCGCTGGAGGAGATCAACCAGGTCACCCAGGAGGTTCAGTCCGGCTCCGGCGAGATGAATGAAGGCAGCCGGATCATCCTGGAGGAGATGCAACGCCTGGTGGATATCACGCACGAGGTTGAATCGAGCATGAACGAGATGGCCGACGGCACGGCAGAGATTAACCGAGTGGTGGTCAACGTCGCAGAAATGGGAGACAATAACCGCGAGGGAATCCGGGCGGTTCTCGACGCGGTCGGCCGATTCAAACTGAAGGAAGACGAACAGGAAACGCACCAGGAAGAGTGATATGCGACGAGCGACGGCCGCGCTGGCACTATGTTTGCTCCTGCTTCTCGCTCTGCCGGGCCGCACGGCTGCAACGGACGTTGGGGAACTCGATGTCGGCCGGCTGCGGCGAGTGGCCGAAGAGATGGCCGAGCAGATCTGGTCGCAGTATCTGTTGCCCTACTTCGGCATGGGGCTCGTGCACCGCGACCAGATCGTGTTTCTTCACGGCCGAGGGTATATCGACGAAGACGAGCAGGCGCCCTTCGATCCCCAGCAGACCGTTGTCCGCACGGCTTCACTGGCAAAGCTGCCAACCGCCCTGACTGCCGCTGAGCTGTTACTGCAACGCGGCATCGATTTCGCCTCGCCGGTGCAGAACTACATTCGCAGCTTCCGCATACCGACCCACGAACGCTCTCCGATCTCGTTCCTGCATCTGTTCACCCACAGCGAAGGATTTGAAGAGCGCAGCCTCGGCACGCGTACCGTCGACGCAACGCAACTGGTTCCGCTGCGCACTTTTCTTTCCGATTCACCCCCACGCACGGTCTACCGGCCCGGAATGATGATCACGTATGGCAACTGGGGCAGCGCGGTCCTGGGAGCGGCGATCGAAGAGCTGACCGGGCAGCCGTTCGCCGAGGTGGTCGAAGAGCGGCTGCTCGCCCCGGCAGGAATGGAATCAACCTCCTATCTTCAGCCGCTTCCGGATGAGCTGGCGCGCCGGCGTGCCCCCGATTACCTGCAGATTGGCGACTACCAGCGCTCCATGGAGCCCACGTGGACACAGCTTGGCCCTGCTGCGGGGATGCACTCTACCGTGCACGACATGATAACGCTGGCCGCCCTGCTGCTCAACGAAGGGCGGATCGGCAGCCGAGGCGTGCTCTCCCCGGAGGTGGTTGAGCGGTCAATCCAGACACAGTTTCGCGTCCACGAACGGCTTCCCGGATCCACGCTGGGGTTTCTGGAAGAGGAGCAGAACGGCATCCGTCTGCTGATTCGTGACGGCGATTCGGACGGAGTGCGCTCGCGGCTGGTGCTGGTGCCTGACGCTGAGGTGGGGCTGTTTGTGGTTACCGCAGGGGCGAATAGCGCGCCGCGCATCGCGGCCACCGAACGCTTCACCTCCGCTCTCCGCGCCCTGCTTGACTGTCTGGGCGAAGAAACCGTGTCGCCCGACCCTCAATGGGCAACCCGCGAAACGCTGCATCCATTTGCCGGACTCTACAGCTACATCCAGCGGCCACGCCACGACGTCAGCAGGCTTCCGCTGCAGACCTCGACGCTGCTGCGAGTGCGCGCCACCGACCGGGGCAGCATTATTGTGGCACCCACCGCCAGTGAGCCGCTGGGTGGCCTGGAGCGTACCACGGAGTTCGTCCCGATCGCGAACAACCTGTTCCAGGCAACCGACCGGTCGCTTCGGATCGCGTTTGTGCGCGGTACTCTCGGTGAGGTGCGCTACATGTTCTCCGGTGGCGGGTATCACGGTTCGTACGAAAAACTGCGGCCGTGGGAACGGCTCTATTTCGCGCTGGCCGGGCTGGTCATTCCAATTCTCCTCTGTGCCGGAGAAACGGTTCGCAGGACTCTGCGGGCACTGCGTCGCGCTCCGAGTGAACTCGAAGGCCGGGCGCGCCTTCAACGCATCGCCATTACCGTCTTTGCCGCATCAATCACCCTCTTTGCGCTGCTGCTCTTTCCCGCCTTCTCGTTTGCCGACATGACTCCGGGCCTTCCGGTCTGGGTGCAGGGGTTGGGTGCCTTCACCTACCTGGTGTTTTCGCTGCCGCTGGTCGCGCTGGCCGCAATTGTCTTCACACTGGGAGTCGGAGGCAGGACCGTTGCTACCGGTCTGGCAATTCAGTTACCTACTGCAATCATGGACCGGGTGCTGCTCGGCTCCGCGCCGATTCTGTTTGTGGCGCTGTACCACTGGCGTCTGCTCGGTTTCTGGTTCTAGCGGGCAGCGCCGCGGCTCACTTCAGGCGTGGCTCACGTCAGGCGCCGATACGCCGCGTGGGCGAGATCAAAGAGCTCGCGCCCGACGGCGGTTGCAACACGAGGTGCGGCGGTAGCGAAGAACTCGTCCAGCCGCCTGAAGCCACCGGAGCTCGGATAGTCGGCGGCACGGCTGTAGCGCTGCTCGCGCTCATAACGCAGCGCCTGCAGACACATGTCTACCAGGTTCATGTCACGGACGAACCGCGCCACCTCGCTGGTTGAAGACTCATACTCGTTCCACAGGCTGCGCACCGTCGCCGCGTCTGCGCATGCCGTCGTGTCCGCCGCGGAGCCCCCGTCCGTCGCGGAGTCCTCCGCGGAGCCCGGCTCGGCGTCCGGCTCCGGAAACAGCCGCTCCATGGCGGCGAGCTCGTTGAGCTGCTTCTGCCGTTGTGAGATTGTCCGGTCCCGGTGGTCGACGCGCGAAGCGACATCTCCGGTTACCGCCTCCGCGATATCGTGCACCAGAGCCATCGCGACGGCGCGTTCGGCGTTCACGCCGGCCGCGCGCGCGTACAGCAGGCAGAGCAGCGCCGTGCCCCAGCTGTGGTCGGACACCGATTCCGGGTCCCTGATCCCGCGGATCTCCCAGCCGACCCGTTTCTGCTCTTTGAGCGCGTAGAGCGCATCCACAGTGTTGAAGTCGATTATAGAGCGTACACGCGGCGACATCAGGCTGCCGGGGCTCTAGGCACGCGGGATCTCGGCCACCGGTTCCAGAACATAGCGAAACCGGCGCTCGAGCCGTCGGTCGAGGCGTGCCACCAGAAATCCGGAGGCCAGCAGCGCCACGGCCCCAACCGCAAACGAGAGCAGAATCCGCGTCTCCTCAGCGTGCTGTGCAAAGAGACTGAAATAGCTGCCGAACAACCCCGCCAGCAACGCCATGAACGGTATGCCGTACATCACCAGCGTAGCCTGCAGCACCGAAGCGTGCCGAATCATCAGGCGAACCGGCTGTGCCTGCGCCAGATCGTAGACCGCGGGCACCGTGATGGTCTTTCCGGCCGCGTGACAGGACTCACGGATGGTGCACTGATCGCAGGCCGCGGGCATCGTGATACGGACCGTCGTACCGTCGTCGGTGACCGATTCGACCACGCCGTACTCTTCAATCATGATTCGCCCGCCCCGACCTCCACGGCCTGTTTGGCGTTGCGCTGCGCCTCCAGTCTGGCCATCACCTCATCCTTGCGGATCGAATTGCAGTTGGAGTTGTAGGCTGCGGTCGGGCACTTCTCGCCGTATTCCGGTTTGGCGCTGTAGTTCTGCGTGTTGACCCGCGCCAGGTTTTTCTCCATGTATACCGCATCGGGGTTTTCGTCGGCTGCGGCGGCTTTGACGCAGATGTTGCACGCGATGCACGCCTTCTTGCACACTTTGCGCGCGATCGGGCCCGGATCAAGCGACTTGCAGTAGACAAATGCGTCGTGCTTGAGCGGATGGATCTCGATCAGGTCGCGCGGACAGGCGATGACGCAGTTCCCGCAGGCGGTACACTTCTCTGCGTCGACGTACGGAATACCCGTGGGTGACAGGTGGATGGCGTCGAACGGACAGGCCGCCACGCAGCTTCCCAGGCCGACGCAGCCGTACTTGCACCGCTTGGCAACATCCTGCGAATAGACCGCCGCGGCGCAGTCGGGAATACCTTTGTACACCCCCGGGAAAGCCGATGCTTCAGAATCTCCCTGGCAGAAGACCACTGCCACCAGCTTATCTTTCTGCTCATCCGAGACCTTCACCCCCATAACGTGAGCCACTTCGCGGGTGGTATCATCGCCGCCAACCACGCAGAGGTCTATCTTCTCGCCCTTCTGCGCTACCGCTTCCGCGTAGGCTGCGCATGAAGCGTACCCGCAACCGCCGCAGTTCACGCCTGGAAACGCTTCTTCGAGCTGCGCGATGCGCGGATCGGTCTCAACCGCAAACCGCTTGTTGGCGGTTACCAGAAAAAGCGCAAAGACAAGCCCGATCAGACCCATCATTGCCGCTGCAATACCTATCATATATCGCCTCCGTTATGCCGCAAGCAGGCCGGAGAACCCCATGAACGCAAGCGCCAGAATGCCCGCCACGATGAGGGTAATGGCCGCGCCTTGAAACGGCTTTGGAATATCGGCAGTCTCGAGTTGTTCCCGGATGCCCGCCATGATTACAATCGCGAGGGTAAAACCAATGCCGGCGCCGATGCCGAATACAACCGACTCCACGAACTCGTACTGCCGCATGGTGTGGAGCAGTGCCACAAACAGAATGGCGCAGTTGGTCGTAATGAGCGGCAGGAAGATCCCGAGCGTGCGATACAGAGCGGGTGAGGTCTTCTTGATGAACATCTCGACAAACTGAACCAGAGATGCAATGACCACGATGTACGACACGTATTCCAGGAACGGCAGCCCCAGCCCGATCAGGATGAACCGGTTGATGATCCAGGTTACGATCGCGGTAATGGTCATGACGAAGGTCACCGCGATGCCCATGGAGAGCGCCGAGTCTATCTTCTTTGAGACGCCGATAAACGGACAGACGCCCACAAAGTAGGTCAGAACGAAGTTATTGACGATTGCCGCGGAGAGAATCAACACCACCAGGTTCATCTTACGCCTCCGCCTTTGATTCTGCCTTGATCAGTACCATGCCTCCGCCCTCTTTAGCCGCGTTGAAGATCCCCATCAGCACGCCAAGCGTGAGAAAGGCGCCCGCCGGCAGGATCATCACCAGCATCGGGTTAAAGAAATCGCCGAAGAGCGAGATGCCCAGCAGAGTGCCGCTTCCGAGGATCTCACGTACCCCGCCCAGCACCATCAGCGCCGCAGTGAAACCGGCGCCCATCCCCAGCGCGTCGCTCAACGCCGGCAGCGGGGTGTTGCGGGTTGCAAACGCCTCAATGCGGCCCATGATCACGCAGTTCACAACGATCAGCGGCACGTAGGGTCCAAGAGACGCCGAAAGCGGCGGGAAAAACGCGCGCAGTACCAGGTCGGCGATGGTGACGAAGGTGGCGATGACCACCGCGTATACCGGGATTCGCACCTCGGACGGCACGATCGGCTTGAGAAAACTGGCAATCACCGCCGCCGAGACGAGGACGAACGTTGTTGCCGCGCCCATACCCAGACCATTTTCTACCGACGTCGTTACCGCCAGCACCGGGCACATGCCCAGCACCTGCACGAATACCGGGTTATTCTTGATGAGCCCCTTGGCGAACTCGTAGGTTATCGACTTGCTAGCCATAGCTGCTTCTGCTCCTTACCCTTCTCTCACAACCTTCTCTCAGCGCCCTTCTGCCGCGCGAATGGCGGCAATGGCGTCCTCAGCGCGCCGGTTGATGCCGGCTACAACCGCGTCTGTAGAGATCGTGGCGCCGGAAATCGCCTGCACCTCGTTCGCGGCGGGATCGGGCTCGATGTTACGAACCGAGTGTATGGGCTCGGTTGGATCGAGTCCGTCAAACTGTGCCCGAAACTCGCGCTCGGTGATGCGGCCGCCCAGACCGGGTGTCTCGAGGTTCTCCACAATCTGCAGCCCAACGATCTCGTCCAGCCCCGGCGCCAGCCCCACCAGCATATTGATCGGGCCGTTGTATCCGGACGCGGTGACGCGCACCGCGTACCCAATCAGTTCTCCGGCCTGATCAGAGCCGCGATAGATGTCGATCGCGTCGATTTCCAGCTGCTCGAACGACGGTTCTTCCACATCGGCAAACAGCGCGGCCAGCGACGCCTGCAGCGCCCGCTCTCGATTGAGCTCAATCCGCGGCGACAGCGTTGCAAACGTGGCCGCCAGCACCACCCCTGAGAGCACCATGACCAGCGTCAGAACCACAATCATCCGTCTCATTGCGTTGCCCCCTTACTGCCGGCGGGCGCGGCCCCGAACACACGGTTGTCGGTATACCGGTTGATGATCGGGGTGACGGCGTTCATCAGCAGGATTGCGTACATCACGCCTTCGGGGAAGCCTCCGAACAACCGGATGACAACCACCAGAAGACCGGCGCCAAAACCGAAAATCAGGTTCCCGCTGCGCGTGTACGGAGTGCTCACCATGTCGGTCGCCATGTAGAACGCTCCCAGCATCAGGCCTCCGGAAAACAGGTGAAAGACCGGACTTGCATACGTCCCGGGATCAACAAGATGGAAGAGGCCGGTCAGCGCAACCACCGTACCGAGCAGCGAAACCACCATCTCCCAGCGGATCAGCTTCAGTGCCAGCAGCGCGACGCCCCCGATCAGAATGAAGAGCGCCCCGGTCTCGCCGATGCTGCCTCCAATCTGGCCGAAGACCAGATTCGGCAGCTCTTCGCGGATACCTTCAAAGCGGGCCGCAGCCAGCGGCGTAGCCTGGGTCTGGGCGTCGATGCCCTGCGGCAGGAAGCCGAACACCCGATTCGGCACGCTCCAGGTAGTAATCTGCACCGGATAGGCGGCCGAAAGAAACGCACGCCCCACCAGCGCCGGATTAAAGACGTTGGCCCCGATGCCGCCGAACACCTCTTTCCCGAGGAAGATGGCGACAACCGATCCCACGATGACGGCCACCGGCGAAATGGACGGCGGCAGAACCATAACCAGCAGTATTGCCGTTACCACGGCGCTTCCGTCGGCGATCGACCACGGGCTGCGCCCGCGCGCAAGCTTGCACAGCGATTCCGTCAGCAGCGACGCCACGATCGCTATGACGTAGAGCGCCAGCACCCGCAACCCGAAATAGAAAACCGACATCACGACTGCCGGCAGCAGCGTGATCACCACGGCAAACATAATCCGCTGAACGGTATCGGTGGCCGTGGTGTGTGGCGAAGAAGTCAGGACAAAGCCGTCCGTTCCAGCACTCATGCGGTTCTTACTCCTTTATATCTTGTGAACGCGTACATAGTTCTTGGCATAGCGGATCCAGGCTACCAGCTGTATCTTGGCCGGACAGTTGTAGGCGCACGAACCGCATTCGAAGCAGTCGTTCAGGTTGTGGCGCTTCGCCTCCGCAAACATCTCTGCCTTGGCGTACGCGGCAAGCTTGAGCGGCGTCAGATTCATCGGGCAGACATCGACGCAACGGCCGCAGCGGATGCACGGTGATTCGTCGGGCACCTCGGCCTCGGTGAGAAAGAGCAGGCCGGAAGAGCCTTTGGTGAGTGAGTAATCGAGCGTCGGCAGTGCGACCCCCATCATTGGGCCGCCGGCAACCACTTTGGTGACCGTCTCGGCGATCCCACCGCACGCGGCAGCCAGATCGGCAAACGGCGTTCCAATTGGCGCGCGCAGGTTCTTCGCCTCGGCAATGCCGTCGCCGGAGACCGTGATTACCCGGTCGATCAACGGCTTGCCGAAGAAAAACCAGTCACCGATTGCAGCCAGAGTGAATACGTTGGCTACAACCACGCCGACCTCGAGCGGGAGCTTTCCGGCAGGCACGGTCCGTCCGCAGGCGGCGTAGATGAGCATCTTCTCCGCTCCCTGGGGATACTTGACCTTCAGCGGCACTACTTCAACCGATGGTTCCTCAACCGCCGCGGCCGCGGCGGTTACCGCCTCGATCGCGTCGGGCTTGTTGCTCTCGATGCCAAACAGGATCCGCTTGAAGCCGAAACCGCGGTGCAGGATACGAATAGCGTCAATGAGATGCGCGGTTCGTTCGAGCATCAGACGATGATCGCAGGTCAGATAGGGCTCGCACTCGACACCGTCGATCACCAGCGTGTCCACCTCAGCGGTCGGAGGTGGCGAGAACTTGACGTGGGTTGGAAACGTTGCACCGCCCATGCCGACGATACCGGCGTTCTGAATTCCCTCAACAACCGCGGTGCGGTCCAGCGCGCTGAAGTCTACCTCGCGCCGTTCCCAGCGATGGGTCTGCGTCTCTTCGACGTTTACGGTGATTTCCAGGTAGTCGGACATTCTGCCGCCCGGCAGCGGCTGCTGCACAATCCGCTTCACCTTGCCGTAAACCGGCGAATGCACCTTAGCCGAGACGAAGCCGTCTGCGTCACACAGCAGCTCTCCCGGCATTACTTCGTCCCCGCGGGACTTGACCGGCGTTGCCGGCTTGCCGAGATGCTGCGAAACCGGGATCAGCAATGTCTCCGGCAGCGGCACGTCTTCAGTCGGCAGGTTGGCGCTTCGAGCTTTATGGTCGTGAGGGTGAACTCCCCTATTGAAAGTCTTCAGGGTCATCCGGAACTCCCGTGTTGTGGTTTTCCCGCAGGATCGGGCGCAAAGGTACATTCGGGCCGGTACTGAATTCGTCCTGGGAGCAGTCTCCGCTGTATCGCAGCACGAACAGCGTACGGACGCGTCCCGAAACCTTCTACCCCTCGTGAGAGAGATCGAACCGTACCTTTGATAGTGTACCGGTATTCTAAGTTGTTTGCCGTTCGCTGTCAATCGCGCCAGGCCGGTGTTCCAGCGGGCCGGCGGTCAGTAGGCAAGGCCCATCACGCGCTGCAGCTCTTCGCGCCGCTCACGGATCAACGCCAGATCAGACTCGTCTGCCTCGCCTGTATCGTCAACTGTGCCGTCAGCCTCAGCCTCACCGTCAGCATTCTCAACCTCACCCTCGCCGG
>PWMO01000006.1 GCA_003558175.1 Spirochaetaceae bacterium | reverse complement strand
GCTTCTGGTCAGGTGGCGTTCGAACACCAGGAAGAACGCGATGATCGGCACCACCGCCAGGATGGTAAACGCGTTGATCGCGCCCCAGTTTCGCACGCCGAAAAACTCGAACACCCGATAGTGCGCTACCGGCAGTGTCAGCATCAGGCCGCGCCCCACGAAGGTAAACGCCAGCACAAACTCGTTCCAGGCTCGCAGAAAGGTGAACAGTCCCGCCGAGACCAGCCCCGGCGTGGTCAGCGGAACGATGACCTTGCGCAGCGCCCCCAGCCGCGTGCAGCCGTCAACCCGCGCCGACTCTTCGAGCTCCTTCGGAATCCCGTCAAAGAACCCGATCAGGATCCAGACCGCGATCGGCAGCGCGTCGGCAATGTACGGGCCGATGATGCTGAGGAAGTTATCCAGCAGGTTGATCTGCGCAAAGATCTGGTACAGCGGAATGACTCGCGTGATGCTCGGGATGATGCGCGGCACCAGGATTGCCACCAGCAGCGTACGGCGAAACGGAAACCGGAAGCGCGAGAACGCGTAGGCCGACAGCACGCTCAGCGTCACCGTGACCGCAATGGTGGCGGCGGTCACCAGCACGCTGTTCATGAAGTAGCGCGCAAAGGGCAGCCGGTCGAATATCTGGGCAAAGTTCTCGAGCGTCGGGTCTACCGGGATCAGCGTGGGCGGCGTACGGTACACCTCGGCCAGCGCTTTCAGCGAGCTGGAAAGCGTCCAGAAAAACGGCGCGATCGCCCAGAGTACCAGCAGAAGGGTGATGATATAGAGCAGAACCTCCGGGGCTCTGACTTTCTTGCGTGTGAATGCTGCAGCTTTGCTCATCGTACGTCCTCGCCTCAATCCTTACGCTCGAGCACCCGCGAATAGGTGACGCTCAACACCACGTTGATGACAAACAGAATAACCGCCAGCGCCGATCCGTAGCCCCAGTTGAAGTGCTGGAACGCGGTACGGTACATGTACAGCGCCATGACCTCCGTGGCACGGCCCGGACCTCCCCCGGTCAGCGAGAAGACCGTGGCAAACTGGTTGAACGATGCAAACGAAAGGTAGACCACCGTGACCAGCATCATCGGCTTGATCATCGGGAAGGTTACCAGCCTGAACACCTGCCAGTGCGAAGCGCCGTCGATGTAGGCCGCCTCGTAGTAGTCACGATCAACCGACTGCAGTCCCGCCAGCAGGATCAGCACCGCGAACGGAGTCAGCCGCCACACGTTGGCAATGATGATCGAGGCCATCGCCCAGCCCGGATCGCTCAGCCAGCGCACCGTTGGCAGCGACCAGAATCGCAGAATGTGATTGATAATGCCGAGCTGCGGCGCAAACATCCACTGCCAGATCACGCCAACCGACACCTCCGAAACGATGAACGGCAGCAGGATCAGCGCCCGCATCGCGCGTCGGCCCGGGATGACGCGGTTGAGCAGAATTGCAATCGTCAGGCCGAGAAACACCGCTCCGGCCAGCGAGATACCGACAAACAGAAACGAGCGCACCACGCTCATCAGGAAGTGCGGGTCAGACAGGGCTTCGATGTAGTTCTGCAGACCGACGAAGACGCCAAGCGGCTCGAACACCGTAACGTGCTGAAAGCTCTGGTTGAAAGCGAACAGCAGCGGGAATCCCAGCAGCAGGGCGATGACCAGGAACGTGGGCGTTATGAGCGCATACGCAAAGCGTATGTCGCTGGTTCTCGAACTCATTGATGCGTACCACCTACCATGCAGTCGGTTCCGGACAGCGTCACCCGCCCGGGTGAGACCTGCAGCTGCTGCAGATCCACAAACCGGACGGGTATGAATACAGACTTACCGCTCAGCGAAGCGCGTCGTCAAGACGGCGCTGGGTGTCGGCAGCAACCCGCCGCGCATCGGCGTTGGGATTGCCGAGCATCTCCTGCAGCGCGTCCTGAATGATCTCCGACAGCCGGGTGTACTGAGCCAGCCGCGGCAAGGGGCGCGAAACGGCCTGGTCGCGACGGATGAAGTCACTCCACGGTTTATCCTGCTGGTACTCGGGCATGTCGTACACGCTGAGCCGTACCGCTTCCATGTAGGTGCGGTTGTACTCAAGCTGACCCGACGGCCGCGACAGGTACTGGATGAACTTCATCGCCTCTTCCGGATGATCGCTGTTACCCAGGATCGCCCACTGGAAACTCGTCGGCATGTTGACCACCGGATCATCGCGGTTGAGCCGCGGGATGTGCGTCAGCTTGAAGTCGGGATAGTTGGTCCCGCCGCGGACCACCGCCGGCGCGATGTGCGAGCCGATGATGGACATGGCCGCGTTGCCCGAGATGAACATGCCGCGTGCCTCACCACTGCCGAACGAGACGGAATCCGGCGACATGATCTCGTAATCCCAGACCAGCGCACGATAGAGTTCCAGCGCGTTGACACCGGCCTCCGAGTCGATCTGCGGGATCTCGTTGACAAACTCGCCGCCCATCGCGTAGAAGATCGGCAGCCAGCCCTGGACGGTTCCGTCGTCACGGCGACCGCGAACGCTCAGGCCCCAGACATCGTTGGCGGGATCCTGCAGCTGCTGTGCAGCCCGGACCACGTCTTCCCAGGTTTCCGGTTCGGGGATACCGGCCGCTTCAAACCAGTCCGCGCGATAGAAGAGCGCTCGGCCGAACATGGTGAAGGGGAACGCGTAGCGCGTGCCTTCGTAGGTCACAAACTCCCACACCGCCTCATTGAAGTCGGCCAGCTCCGAGGCTGGAATAGCGTCGATGTGGTCATCCAGCGGCAGCAGATGCCCCAGACTGGCGAGCACCGAAACCCACGGCAGATCGAGCGACGCGATGTCCGGAGCGCGGTTGGTGCCGGCTACCAGCAGCAGCTGTTCGAGGTGCCGCTCCCAGGGGACCACCTCGTAGTTGATGCGGATGTTGGGGTTCTCGGCGTACCACTCGTCAAGGTCGAGTGTGTACTCGTCCCGTACCGCCCACACCGTCAACTCTACAACGTCTTCCGCTGCTTCCCGGGCACCGCCGGCAATCGCCAGACTGGCGACGAAGATCCCGAGCAACAGCACCAGTGCGAAACGTAACGTCTTGCGCATGGTTGCATACCTCCTTGGATTCAATTGGATACAGCATCCAGATTTTGTGCTAATCTTACTACAGGCTGTAGCAGCGCGACAGTTACCGGGGTACTGTATTTGGCAACTTAATCAGTACTTCAGTACTGGCGTGCGCCGGCGCGGCCGGGCGGTTGCGGCACGCGGAGAACGGAGCTATGTCCAACAGCAGTCGGAACGATTCCCAGCACGAATTCCTCGCGCTTTCGGTGCTTAAGCTCGACCGTCGCCGGAAACAAAACGGCGACGGCGCAAGCGACGACCGCGCCGGCATCACGCCGAGCGCACTCGGCTGCGTGGTCATCGTGGTTGCCGGTCACATGGTAGCTACCCTGATGGTCGCGCTGGGCGTCGAGCACTCCTACCTTCCGCCGGTGTGGCGTCATCATCTCTACCTGCTGCTGCTGATCTCACTGATTCTCGGCTGGACGGTCGCGGTCAATCCGCGCGGCTTTTCGGGCCGGCTGGCGTTCAGTCTGCAGATCGTGGTTTACGTGGTGTTCAGCTACGGATCTTCCATCTGGCTGCGAACAATCTTACTGATGAT
>PWMO01000357.1 GCA_003558175.1 Spirochaetaceae bacterium | reverse complement strand
CGGCTGCAAGCTGCTCGAGCGCACGGTTCAATGTGTCAATCCCGTTGTCGGCTTCATCCGCAGCCTGAGCCACGCTCTGAAGCAGCGTGGCGAGCCCTGAGCGAAACAGCGGCAGCAGTCGATACAGCGGCAGGATGAGCTGCTGGATCCGGTTGAGCTCGCGAACGGCCTGCGCGTCGGCGGTGTCTACCGAGTAGCGGGCGTAGACGTATGCATCCAGATTTTCGTGGAGATCAGAGATTGTATTGATCAGATCTAGACAGCTGCTGAGCCACGCGTCGGCTGTCTCCGGTTCGCGTGCCCGGTCCGTGACCGGTTGGGTCTGCAGCAGTTGCTCAAGCTGCAGCAGTGTGTCCGTCAGCAGCTGCCGGTCGGCGCGATAACTCGGCGAGTCAAATCCCGCGTAGATGGATTGAAGCTGCCAGCGGGGAGGTGGCTGTTTCTCAGGCGGTACCGGCCGATCAGCCAATCCAGCTCTGGTTCCCGTCGGCATACTCGACGATCTCCGCGGCGTCGAAGAACAGATCGATCTCACGTGCGGCGCTCTCGGGGCCGTCTGAAGCGTGAATGATATTCTTCTGGGTAACGACGCCGTAGTCGCCGCGGATGGTGCCGGGAGATGCTTCGGCGGGGTTGGTTGGACCGCACAACGCTCGAAGAGTGCTGATCGCGTCATGGCCTTCGATCACCATGGCAATCACCGGCCCGGAAACCATGTACTCAATCAGCGAGGGGAAGAAGGGGCGGCCTTCGTGTTCCGCGTAGTGTTGCTCACAGAGCGCGCGGGGTATCTGCATCAACTTGATGGCGCAGACTCTGAGGCCCTTGCGTTCAATCCGGGTGAGGACATCACCAACGATTCTGCGCTGCAGTACACCGGGCTTCAACATGCAGAAGGTGCGTTCCATACTTGCTCCTCCGGGGCATCCCTGTTGCACGCATTCTTCACGGAATCTCGCGATCAATCAAGAGCTGCTTCACAAAAGTCTACCAATTTCTGATGCAGACACGAAATGAAGCGTAGCTGGGCGCAAAAAATGCTTGCCCTTTCTGTAGCGGTGCAGGTATAGTTGTGCAAAGTGCTCGGGTAACTCCCGTGGATGCGGGATTGTGCGCGGCATATCATACAAAGTTCTTGGAAGGAGGAGAGCTGATGGATTCGTTGGTTGCTTTTAACAACTGGCTGAACGGCATTGTTTGGGGACCGCCGTTTATGGTGCTCCTGATCGGAACCGGTCTTTACCTGACGGTTCGGCTGGGGTTTTTCCAGTTCGCCAGGTTTGGGCTGTCGTGGCGCCAGAGTTTCGGCAGGTTCTTCAAGAAACAGAAGGAGGAAGAAGGCGGGGCGATCAGTTCGTTCCAGGCCGTGAGCTCCGCAATGGCCGCCACCATTGGCGTTGGAAACATTGCCGGAGTGAGTACCGCACTCGCACTTGGTGGCCCGGGCGCGGTGTTCTGGATGTGGATTTCCGCACTGGTGGGTATGGCCACGAAGTTCGGCGAGGCGTCGCTGGGCGTCAAGTACCGCAAGGTTGATCCGGAGACCGGCGAGATCAGCGGTGGCGTGATGTACTACATCGAGAACGGCCTCGGAGCCGGCTGGAAGTGGCTGGCGGTGCTGTACGCGCTGCTGGCCGGCGTTGCAGCGCTCGGTATCGGAAACATGGTACAGGCCAACACGATGGCGGCGTCGATGGGCCAGTTCGGCGTTCCGTCCTGGCTGACCGGCGTTGTTGCGGTAGTCCTCGTGGGTATCGTCATCCTGGGCGGCATCAAGCGTATCGGTCAGACCGCGGAGAAGATCGTACCGTTTATGGCGATTGTCTACATTATCGGTTCGCTGATCATCATCTTCATGAATCTCGGTCAGGTTCCGGGTGCCTTCGGCATGATCTTCTATCACGCGTTCAACCCGACCGCGGCGACCGGTGGGTTTGCCGGTGCGGCAGTTGCGGCAACCGTGCGTTTCGGTATCGCGCGTGGTATCTTCTCCAACGAGGCCGGTCTCGGCGCGGCGTCGATCGTTCACGCCCAGGCCAAGAACTCACCCACCCGCCAGGGTATGTGGGGTATCTGGGAAGTCTTCATTGACACCATCGTGGTCTGTACCATGACCGCGCTGGTGGTGCTGGTGACCGGGTCGCTGTGGCTGGAAGGCCCGGACGGCGGCGGACTTACCGGTGGTGTTCTGGCGTCCACCGCGTTTACGCGCGGATTGCCGGGTCCCGGCGGTGTGATCGTGCTGATCGGGCTGGTGCTGTTTGCCTACACCACGATGCTGACCTGGTCGTTCTACGGCGAGAAGAGCTGGGAATACATCTTTGGAGCCAAGATTGTCACGCCCTATCGAGTGATCTTCCTGGCGTTCCTGTTTGTCGGCGCCGTTGGAGGCCTTGAGCTGATCTGGGATATCGCGGACACGCTGAACGGGTTGATGGCCGCGCCAAACCTGATAGCGCTGCTGGTACTGGCCGGTGTGCTGGTCAAGGAGAAGAACAGCTACATGGAGTCGCCTGAGGCCAAGGAGAAGTAGGCCGGGCGACCGGCATCATTGATGCCGGTGTACATCGCAGACAGACTCAACAGGCCCCCGGCGCCGCGGATCGCAGTTGCCGGGGGCCTTTTCTTGACCTTCACCCCGAAGCGCTTTTGCGATAAGGTTGTACTGAGTATCGTTTTGTGTATTGATTGCGCGGGAGGTCCAGACATGCAAACCAGTGTATTGGTTCGTTCGGCGATGATTATTGTTGACCTGCAGCAGGACTTTTGCCCGGGTGGCGCGCTTGCGGTTGAGCACGGTGACCAGGTAGTGCCGGTGATCAACGCTCTGGCCCCACGAGTTGCGTACGTTGTGGCCACCAAAGACTGGCATCCTGCGGGGCACGTCTCGTTTGCCTCCTCCCATTCCGGCAAGAAGCCGTTTGACAGCGTGGAACTGGCGGACGGCACATCACAGATTCTCTGGCCCGAGCACTGCGTTCGGGCCACCCCGGGATCCGAGTTTCATCCTGATCTGGATACTCGCCCGCTGGACGTAATCCTGCACAAGGGGGCGAATCCGCGGCTGGACAGCTACTCTGCGTTCTTCGAGAACGACAAGCGAACCTCTACCGGCCTGGTCCATCTGCTCAAAGGCAACGGTTTTGATACGCTGGTGATCTGCGGGCTGGCGACTGACGTCTGTGTGTTCTTTACGGCTATGGACGCACGCAAGCTCGGTTTCAGCGTCTACGTCGTTGAGGACGCCTGCCGCGGCGTTGACGTGCCCTCGGGTTCGGTCCGGAACGCGTTGACCGAGCTGCGCTCCGCGGGCTGCCAGGTCGTACAATCGGCCGAGTTAAGCTCATGAGCCCGCAGACTACATCCGCCCTGCTGACCGATCTCTACGAGCTGACCATGATCCAGGGCTACCACCACTACAAGCTCAACCCGAATGTGGTGTTCGATATGTTCTTTCGGCGTGAGCCGTTCCAGGGAGGTTTTTCGGTCTTTGCCGGCTTGCAGGATCTGCTCGATATGCTGGAAGGGCTGCGTTTCTCGCCCGAGGATATCGAGTATCTGAGGGAGCTCGGCAAGTTCTCGGACGATTTCCTGGCGTTTCTGGCCGACTTCCGCTTCACCGGCGATATCTACGCCATGCCCGAGGGTACGGTGGTCT
>PWMO01000223.1 GCA_003558175.1 Spirochaetaceae bacterium | reverse complement strand
TCTCTGGAGTGCTCCACGAGGGAGGTTACTACACGTTCACCGTGCGGCCCGGCACGGTGCATGGGAAATGGCCTGAAGGTTGGGACCTGTATCGTTTCGAGGACGCACTGGTAGCCTATGAAGGCGACTTCGGTTACCGCGGCCCCGGGTTCTCGTACGTGCCTATCACCGATCAGTACGCAATCTGGAAGGCGCACCACCATCTGGAACGCGCCCGCGAGAACGGTGTATGGGGTGAGGAGCGCCCGCTCCTGGCGTATTACCAGCTTGTCAGCAGCCATACGCCCTTCAACCGTATCCCGCCCTACATCGAGGACTGGGACGCCCTGGGCGACGGCACGATCTACCATGAACGCTCCGACGAGATTCTGACCTTCAATAACACCTGGGGAGGAGGAAGCGAGCTGGACGAAGGGTTTGTGGCCTCGATTTCGTACGTGTTTACCGTGCTGACCGAGTACATCGATCGTTTTGTCGACCACAATCGCGATCCTGTGTTCATCGTGTTTGGGGACCACCAACCGCAGCGGCCGATCAGAGAGCAGAACGCTCATCTCTCGGTGCCCATCCATATCGTCTCGCGCGACCAGGAGATCCTCGACCGCTTCGCGGCGTATGGATACACGCCGGGCATGCGCGGCCGGCAGGAGCCGCCGCACGAGCGGATGAGCGAGTTCTTTCCCATGTTTGTCGATATCGCCACCGACAACGGCGCGCCCGGCGACTCTCCGCTGCAGACGGGAACGGCTCAACCCCGAGAACGGGGGGCGGACGCAGAATGATCCTCGCGGCAATACGCCGGTGGACCGGCCGGACCATGCTGACTGGACGGACGGAGCGGGTCGGCCGGACCGGCCGAACGGAGAAGGCCCGCCGACGATACAAACCTATCGCAGCCGACATTGTGGTCGACATCGTGGCGTTTGCCGGATTGGTGACCGCTCTGGCACTGCTCCTGGCGCATAACACGGCTGCGCTTGGTTACCGCTGGCAATGGCACCGGGTGCCGCGCTACCTGCTGACCTTCGGTGACGAAGGGTTTCAGGCGGGACCGCTTCTGATTGGTGTCGGCGTCACGCTGCGGATAGTCGCCGTATCTTTGCTGCTATCGCTGACCATCGCGCTGGCGACGGCGCTGCTTCGGCTCTCGTCGTCCGCGGTGGGACAGTGGATTGCCGGAGTCTACCTCGAATGTATCCGCAATACACCGCTGCTGGTGCAGCTGTTCTTCATCTATTTTGTTATCGCACCGCTGGTGGGCTGGGACGGATGGACTTCCGCCGTCATCTCGCTCAGTCTGTTCGAAGGCGCCTACGCGTCCGAGATTATTCGCGGCGGTATCGTAAGTCTGCCGTACGGCCAGTGGGAGGCGTGCTACAGCCTCGGGCTCGGTCGCAGGGATGCGTTGCGGTTTGTCATTCTGCCGCAGGCGGTGCGCCGGATTCTGCCGCCGCTGGTGGGGCAGGGCATCTCGCTAGTCAAGGACTCGGCGCTGGTGAGCACCATTGCGATCTACGACCTGACGATGCGAGGCCAGGTCATCGTGGCGCAGACGTTCCTGGCGTTCGAAATATGGTTTGTGGTTGCAGGGCTCTACCTTGTGATGACGGTCTCGCTCTCGGCATTTGTCGGTCTGCTGCGCCGACGCCTGGCGGTAAACTATGACAGGTAATGGTTCAGTCACCCCGGACGGCCCGATCATAACCGTTGAATCGCTTTCGAAGACCTTTGCCAACGGCGTCAAGGCGCTTGACCAGGTTTCGATTGACGTGGCGCGCAGCGAAGTGCTGGTTGTGGTGGGGCCGTCCGGTTCGGGAAAGTCTACGTTCTTGCGCTGTCTCAACGGCCTGGAGACTGCCGATAGCGGCACCGTGGTTGTTGACGGGATTCCGCTTGACGACAACCCGCAGAACCGGCTGGAGATACGCAAAGAGGTCGGCATGGTCTTCCAGCAGTTCAACCTCTTTCCGCATATGACGGTCGGAGCGAACATCGACCTGGCCCAGATGCGGGTGCGCAAGAGTGCGCCACGTGAGGCGCGCGGGGTGACGATCGAGCTGCTGCGCAAAGTCGGACTGGAAGACCGGGTAGAGAGCTACCCGTCGCGTCTATCGGGCGGCCAGCAGCAGCGGGTGGCCATTGCGCGAGCGCTCGCCTTGCGTCCCAAGGTAATGCTGTTCGATGAAGCAACCAGTGCGCTCGATCCGGAAATGATCGGAGAAGTACTGGACGTGATGCGCGACCTGGCCGCGGAGGGGATGACGATGGTGGTCGTGACCCACGAGATGGGCTTTGCGCGTGAGGTGGGCGACCGTGCCGTGTTTATTGACGAAGGCCGCTTTGTTGAAGTGGCACCGGCTGCGGAGCTCTTCGATTCACCCCGGGAGGAGCGCACCATAGCCTTTCTGAGCAAGGTTCTCTGAGCGGGACCCTGAGTGAACAGGACCCGGTTGCACGCTCGGGCCGGGATTCGAGAAAGTGAACGGAGGAAAGACACGATGTGGCAGATGATCAATGGGCGGCCCAGTGCCCCACGAGAAGAGCACGAGAACAGCAGTCAAGACGCAACCGGACGGCGGCCTGCTACCGGACGGCGAAACGGGCTGAACCGGCAGCAGCAGTGGAGACGACGTTTTTTGACGCGCTGGGCCCTGGGGCTGCTTGTTGCGGCGGCCGCCTTGATATCCAGCGCGTGCGTGCCGTCCAACGAGGCCTCGACCAATGGGAGCGCCGCCGCGCGGCAGGAGAGCCTGCTCGAGCGGATCAGCGAGCGGGGCGTGCTGCGCGTGGGGATGTCCACGTTTGTGCCGTGGGCCATGCGTGACGCTGAAGACAATCTCATCGGGTTTGAGATTGACGTTGCAACTCGCCTCGCGAACGATATGGGGGTTGAGGTGGAGTTTGTGCCGACGCAGTGGTCCGGGATCATTCCGGCGCTGCTGACCGGGCGTTTCGACATGATCATCGGAGGGATGGGGATACGGCCGGAGCGCAATCTTTCAGTGAACTTTTCGATTCCCTACGACTACAGCGGAATGGGTATTGTGGCCCACCGGGGGCTCGCCGAGGGGTTTGCGGCCCTGGAGGACTTTGACGACCCGGGCGTGGTGATCACCGCGCGGATCGGAACCACCGCTGCTGAGGCTGCCGAGCGGTTCATGCCGCGAGCGGAAAAACGGTTCTTTGACGATGAGTCAAGGGCGGTGCAGGAGCTGCTCAACGGCCGGGCGCACGCACTGGTGGCGTCGGCACCGCTTCCCGCCTTCCAGGCAATAGAGAACACCGATACGCTGTTCCTGCCGGTTGAGGGAACGTTCACCCGTGAGCCGATTGGGTTTGCGCTGCCCAAGGGGGATATCGATATCCTCAACTTTGTGAACAGCTGGATCACCGTTGTTGAGGCGGAGGGATGGCTCGCCGAGCGCAAACAGTACTGGTTTGAGACCCGTGATTGGGCCGTACGCCTCGAGTAGACGCCGTCGGTTCTCCGGCCTGGACCTCTGTCTGCTCGCGCTGCTGACCGGTGTGACGGCCTGGTTTGCGGTGCGCCTGCTCTCAGGCGAGGCGTATCGCTGGAACTGGGCAGTTATCGGCCGGTACCTCGTGCGTTACGACGCCTCGGCCGGTCGCTGGCGAGCCAATGTCCTGCTGAACGGGC
>PWMO01000072.1 GCA_003558175.1 Spirochaetaceae bacterium | reverse complement strand
GGGCCTTGTCGCGGCATTCGCTTTCCAGCGCTATGCTGCACGCACGTTCCCGCTCGCCCTCGGTGCTGCAGTCTCGTGGCGCCTGCTTTTCATCGCCGTGCATGTTGTCTTCGGGATTCAGTGGGGCCTGCTGGCGCGCGGCGTTCCGGCGGTACTGCAATTCGTGCTGCTCGATTCGCTGGTCAACGGCGCTCTGATCACCGCGATGCTGAGCTTGAGCCTGCCGAGCAAGCTCTCAACACCCTCCGCCTTCCTGCTGCGCCCGCTGCCGCTGGGAGCCGTGCTTACGCTGGCGGTAATGGCTGAGTACATCACCAGCATTGTGTAGCAGAGGCGTAGTGTAGCAGTCTGCGTAGCAAGGCCGCGTAGCGCAGAGTCAGCCGTCGGCCGGCGCCAGGCGCTCACGCTCCGCGGAGATGAACGCTTCAATCCAGCGGAACAGATCCAGGTACAGGGGAGAAGCTTCCTTCTCCTCTGCATCGGCAATCAGCTGCGGCAACCAGTCAAGGTGCTGACTCAGAAACAGCTGCTGCACGGTGGGATCGGCGGCCTCGACCAACAGACCCATGAACTCAAGCTCCAGGACCAGATGGTCCGGCCGATCGGCGTACACCGTCGGCAATTCAAAGCCGATCTCACGATACACCTGATAGAGATGCTGCGCGGAGTCGCCTTGCAGGAACCCGGTCTCGCGCGCAAACGGCATTTCGCAGCTGGGATCGGTGGTCCAGGCTTTGTAGACGGATTCCACCGGCACGATGAGAGGGTTTGCGGGAGACATGACCTCGTTGTAGATGCGACGCCACTGCTCATGCGAAGGAAAGGCGGCCGGAAGCCAGCGCTCGGGAACTGACGGGCGGCTTCCTTCGGGGAAGCTCAATTGGGCCCCGGCCCAGACGCGAGCGAGGCTTCCCTGCTCTATGTCCTGGTGCACCGCGGGTGTTGGCGGCTGCATGAGTGTGCTGAACATTGCGTACACCGCGCTGAGGGCCTCGCGGGTCTGCCTGGTCTGTCTGGAGTGTGTCATTGAGCGCATCCATGAAAGGGCAGGGCTCCGTAGCAGCTACGGAGCCCCTCTCTGATCATTGGCTTCTTCTAACGGCAGGTTAGAACGAACGGAAGGTCAGAAACTGAAGGTCGGATCGCCAAAGACCCGGTTTTCACCGGCGTAATCGCGGATCCCACCGACGTTGTGCACGTTCTCGTACCCAATCGCTTCAAGCGCCTGCTTCACGTAGCCCGAGCGCGCACCGGAGAGGCACATCAGGAAGATCTCGCGGTCCCTGGCTCCGAAGAGGTCCTCGAGCAGAAAGTCATCGATGACGTTGGCTTCGCGGAAGTTCCAGCCGTCATGCCGCACCAGCGCTCGGTCCTCGAGAAACTCAAAGAACGAAATCACCTCAAAGCCGTCGATCCAGCCGTCGGTGTACTTGTCGGCAACGTTGCGGAAATCGACGTACTTGGCGCCCGGACGATCGAGGAACCCGTCAACGTTGTCCATGTTTACACCGCCAACCGGCAGCGCCTTCACGCCGCGCCAGGTTCCGTCACCGGCGATGCGGTTTGGGCCGTCGTAGTCGTCGAATCCACCTGCGTTGATCAGGTTGGTCCATCCCAGGTGCGCAAGTGCCTGAAAGACGTAGTTGGAGCGGATGCCGAGGCGACAGATTCCAACGATCGTGCGGTCTTTCGGTCCGAAAAGACGTTCCAGCATTGCGGCGTCTACGATGTCGCGAGGCGTGAAATTCCAGCCGTCGTGCCGCACCAGCGCGCGGTTCTCCAGGTAGTCAAAGAACGGAACGATCTCGAAACCCGCGATATATCCGGCGCGCATTGCGTCACCGTAGTTGCGGAAGTCGATGAACCGCACGTTGTCGGCCATGAGATACTGATCAACTGTATCCATGGTGATGTTTTCCGACCCCGTCACCCGCCTCTGCTGCGCAAATGCCTGGCCCGTGAACGCGACAACCAGCAGAGCTGCGATGAGAACAATGGCAATTCTCTTCATAGTTTTACTCCCTTTTTTCCTGTTTGCGCTCGGGTCTCAGCTCGCCCGCACACACTCACGCGTGCACCGACACCACCTCCGAACACCGGCACCAAACAGTTTGGTGTTTGAGTTTCCTCAACGACATGACGTTGCATTGAGTTGCTTTCGGTTATTTTATATCGGTTTTATCAGGATTGCAAGAGACAAATTGGCGAGAATTGGATTGCGCTCCGGGCTATTACCGGTTAGTATTGGGATGAACCACAACCAAGACTCGAGACTCATCGCGGGTAAAGGGTACGGGGATCCGAGATGGCGGTCATACAACCGCCGGCGAGCGTCCCCGGCAAAGCGACTGTAAGGAGAATCGCATGACGAAGATGGACCGTCGGGCGTTTATCAAATGCTCCGCCGCAGCCGGCGCCGCAACGGCGTTTGCCGCCACCGGCGTTCTGGCCGGGGCACAGGAAACGGCGCGCGGGCAGCAGGGGCAAAGAATGGCGCTGTTGATGGACAACAGCCTCTGTGTCAACTGTCAATCGTGCAGGGTGGCGTGTCAGAACGAGAACTCGCTGCCGATCAAAGAGAAATACATCCGCTTTGACTACGTCGACAGCGGCACATGGCCCAACGTGTCACACCACGTCAACCGCCACAGCTGTCAGCACTGCGCGGACGCTCCGTGCGTTGATATCTGTCCGGTCGAAGCGCTGTTCAAAGGCCCGGAAGGCTTCACCCATCTGGATTTTGAGGCCTGCATCGGTTGCGGCGGATGCCAGATGGTCTGTCCGTTTGACGTTCCGGTCATCTCCGATGAGCCCGTCTCCGGCGAGCCAAAGATGTACAAGTGTACCGCCTGCCGACACCTGATCACCGAGGGGAAGAAGCCGGCGTGTGCCACCACCTGTATCACCAACGCTGTCGATTACGGCCCCTGGGACGAGATGCTGAGCAAAGCTGAGAAACGCGTCGAGGTACTCCGTGAGCAGTATCCGCAGGCCAACGTGTACGGCAAGACGCAGCAGGACGGTCTGGGACTGCTGCTGATCCTGCGCACGCCGGCCGATGAGTATCCGCATCTCATTTAGCTCAGAGCACATTAGGGAGAAACCGTACTATGAGTATCGATAGAAGAACATTTCTGAGTCGCACTGCCAAGGCTGCGGTAGCGGCGGCGGCATTAGGCGTTATCGATATGCGCGCCTGGGCACAAACCGTACAAGACGCGCCGGTGGTGAGAAGACCGTCACTCTGCAACATGTGCACCAGCGAGTGCGGCATGCACATTCACGTCAAGAATGGACGCCCCTGGAAGGTTACCGGGCATCCGGACCATCCGGTGAGCCGAGGCAAGCTTTGTCCCCGGGCACACGCCGGACTGCACTGGATCTATGATCCGGCACGGGTCAAGACGCCGCTGAAACGGGTAGGTGAGTGGCAGTTTGAACCCATCAGCTGGGATCAGGCCACCGATGAGATCAGCGATCAACTGAAGCGTATCATTGCTGAACACGGCACTGAATCGGTGTTCGGCGCGCAGTATCCGCGCACAACCGGAACACTCTATCTCAACCGCCTGATGCACGCGTTGGGAGTAAGCACAACGCAGTCGCACGAAGCCACCTGCCAGGCGGGACGCAGAATCGCCATGTCGCACACCTTTGG
>PWMO01000135.1 GCA_003558175.1 Spirochaetaceae bacterium | reverse complement strand
CCGTTTCAGCAAATGCCTGCCGCGGATCCATCCCTTGCTGTACGAACCGCAGGTAGAGGCGCTCTACGATGCCGTGCACGGCGCCGAGGAGGATGCCGCGTTCGCCGAAGATATCGGAGCGGTACTCCATCTCGAGGCTGGTCATGAACGATACCGGTGCTCCGAGCGCGACCGACCAGCCGATTGCGTAGTCGGTGGCCTTGCCGGTGACATCCTGCTCCACGGCGAAGCTGGTGTTGATACCTGCACCGTTGACGTCCCGACCCTGCTCATAGAGTCGGCGGACCGAGGGGCCCATTCCCTTCGGGCAGACGCCGATGACGTTGATGTTGGACGGGAAGCTGTCACCGCGGGTGCGCATGTGGCCAAGCAGAAACCCGTGCGACAGGCCAAGCGTTGCTCCCGGCTTCATGGCCGCAAAGATCTCACGGTAGTGCTCGGCCTGAGCGGCGTCCGAAATCAGCAGAATGACCAGGTCCGAGTTCTGAATGACCGACATCATCTCACCGAGCGTGCCGGACGCTTCGGTGAAGCCGGCCGCTTCGGCCTTCTTCCATGAAGAGCTCTCTTTGCGCAGCCCGATCACAACGCGGATGTCGGTGCCTTCAAGCGAGTCGCGCAGGTTCTGTGCCTGCGCCGGACCCTGCGAGCCCCAGCCGATGACGCCGATCTGCTGAACGCCGTCAAACGCTTTGGGAAGCAGCGGGAAAAGGTGCCTGCCGCCGCGGACGATGTACTCTTCAGTATCTGCAAGGGTGATCTTTTCTTTCTCGAATACGTTGGTGGTAAAATCGAACTTCATGGTTCCTCCAGAACGGAAATAGGATAACGGCCCAATCTTACTACATTCGCTTTATTGCGTGAAGTGATTTATTTGCTATACAATGTTGCGTGCTATGCAATACCACGATCTGGAACTGTTTCTTGACCTGTATGAGACCCGCAACTTCGGCCGCTCCGGCGCGCGGTGCAACATCTCGGCGTCGGCCCTGAGCCGTCGGATCAAGAATCTCGAAGCCGAAGTAGGAACCGAGCTCTTTCTGCGTGACAATCGCAGCGTCACCCCGACCGCCGTGGCGCGCGAGTTCGAACGCTACGCGCGCGAGACGCTGGCTCGTTGGGGCGATGTGCGGGAACGGCTTGTCAGCCGCGGTGCACGCGTGGACGGCGAGATCCGGATCTACGCCTCGGTTACCGCGTGCTACAGCATCCTGCCGGCGATTCTGCGCCGCTTCCGCGAGCGCTATCCCGACGTACACATTCACCTGAAAACCGGAGACGCGGCGCTGGCACTGCAGACGGTAATGGACGATTCCGTGGATCTCGCGGTTGCGGCGCTGCCGCGGCAGACCCCTTCGCGGCTGGAGACCCAGACTGTCACCACAACCCCACTTCTGAGCATCGGCCCTACCATGCGCTGTGCGGTACGCGAGCAGCTGCTGCAGCGACCGATACCGTGGCACCAGATTCCGGTGATTCTCTCGGAGCAGGGGCTGGCTCGCCGCAGAGTGGATGCGTGGTACCGTGACCGAGGCATTCAGGCGCCGGTCTACGCCCAGGTTGCCGGCAACGAGGCGATCATCGCCATGGTAAGCCTCGGCTGCGGGGTCGGCGTGGTTCCCGAGCTGGTTATGCAGCAGAGCCCGCTCCGCCACGAACTCCAGGTCATTAACGACGGCCCCGAACTCGAACCGTACCGCGTCGGGATCGCGGTGCAGCGGCGGCGTCTCAAGAATCGATCGGTGAGGGCGTTCTGGGAAACGGCGCGCGCGACTGCCGCGCCGGCGGATTCCGCAGATGCCTGGGTGACCAGCTGAGCAGCCTCTCCAGCGGGCGCCGCCTACAGTGGGGCGAGCCTCACGGTGAGCCCGATTGTCAGCGCCATGGTGAGCAGCACCAGCAGTGCCAGGCACGCATCCGCCACCGCCGGCTGAAAGCGGGGTGGGGTGCTGTGGGCGGAGAATCCGCGGACGCTGACGGCGTCGGCGACGCGTGTGATGCGCAGCGGAGCCTCGTCCACCGCTGCGCGTACAATTCGTTTCATCAGCAGCGCCGGGCTTTTCCTGGGATTCACGCCACGCGCAACACAGGCGTCACGAGTCTGTTGCATGCCGCGCGCCATGAGAGGGTAACTCGAGAGCGCAACCGCAACCGCCAACGGGACGTGAGTGCGTGCGGTCGGGGGGAGCGGCGAGCAGACCCAGCGCAGCGTATCGATGATCCGCCCGCGGCTGGTGGTAGCCAGAAAGAGCTGTCCAAAGAGCGCCACCATCAGCAGCCGAACGGCATACTCGATACCGGAGACTATCGCCTGCGGCGGGGGACGAAGGGCGCCGAGTCGATCCGCAGCCGTTGCAGCCGCAGCGGCGGGCGCAGCCTCAACCGCAGCTGCTGCTCCGGAGGTCACGGCAGAGACAGAGATCTCTGCCGCGGCCGTGATGGTGCGCGACACGGCGATGAGCAGCGCGATGAGAATCAGTGGCTTGAGCGCGAGCAGGGTGCGCCCGAGCGGCTGTTCGGCGTACCGAAAGGCTGCGAGCAGCAGCAGCAGCGGAATCACAAGGGTTGAGCCCGACGCCACCAGTGTTGCAAGGCTCAGCCCCAGCAGCGAAGCCAGTTTCAGACGCGGATCGCGCGCGTGCAGCGGACCCGGCGGGTAGCGCAATGCAAGCGGTGTCAGTCGAGCCACGTCATTTCCTCGATGCGTCCCGCAGGGCGGCGCAGGCCGTGCCGGCGCAGCCGGTCCAGCAGCGCCGCCGGAGTGTCGTCGGCGGCCACGCCGCCGTGCGAGAGTATGACCAGACGATCGGCGTGCGCCAGCACCTTCTCCAGTTCATGCGTGATGACCATGACGCCACATCTGTCCGCTCGAAGCTGCAGGATAGTCTGCAGCACGTCGCTGACGCCGCGTGGATCGAGGCTGCTGAACGGCTCGTCGAGGATCACGTAGCGCGTGCCGACGATGGCCACGCCGGCGACGGCGAGCCGCCTGAGTTCACCGCCGGAGAGCGTGTGCGGTTCGGCGTCCGCGTGCGGCTGCAGGCGGAATCGCTGGAGCGTCTGGTCGACCAGATGCATGGCGCGGTCATGTGGCACACCGCGTTGCAGCGGGCCGAAGGCGAGGTCTTCGCGAACGGTTTGCCCGATAACCTGGTGCTCGGCTTCCTGAAAGACAAGCCCGACTTCACTGTGCAACCGCACTCCGAGCCGCTTGATATCGGTGCCGTCGAGCAGCACCGCGCCCGAGGTGGGCCGCATCAAGCCGGTGAGATGGCGCGCCAGCAGGCTCTTGCCGGCGCCGTTCTCGCCGGTGACAACCAGCAGTTCATCGAACGGGAAGCGTGCGTTGACGTCCGAGAGACCTTGAAAACCGCCGGCAAACCGGTGAACGAGATTGCGCGTCTCAAGCATCGTTGTTTGACGGGGCGGCGTCGGGCCCGGCGAAACGGCGGCGCAGTCTGTCGGCGAAGGTGGCGGCTACCAGTACCTTGATCAGGTCTCCGGGAAGAAACGGAACGATGCCTGCCGCCAGTGCCGCGGACATGCTCATTCCGGTCACACGCGACAGCACCGGTGCCCCCACCGCGTAGATCACCAGCGACCCCAACGCTGCACCGAGCGCATCCAACGCCCGATGTTTTTTTCGCGAAGCGCGGCGCCCGATTGCGG
>PWMO01000111.1 GCA_003558175.1 Spirochaetaceae bacterium | reverse complement strand
GCGGGCGCGAACCTGCAGCAGCATCGTTGGGAGCATCAGCACCACCGAAAAAAGCATGCGGTAGCCGGCGGCGGCAACGTGGTGCACGTCCGAGAGCCGCACCAGGATCGCCGAAGAACTGACGCAGAGCACTCCAATCATGACGATCAGGCGCGCCACCGGGGGCGTCGTCAGCCGGCTCTGCCCGCTCTGTCCGCGCCGGCCGTGCCGTCCACGCTGTTCACTTCGTTCACGCTGCTCATCCGGCATGGTCCGCTCCGGACGAGTCAGGATCGTCCCCGGCAACAGAGTCCGCAGCGGCGGCTCCGTCGACCGGGACCGCCTCGAGGTCGAGACCGTTCACGCGGACGATCTTGCCACGCAGGATCATCCCGGGCCGCAGTGACGGCTTGCGCAGGTCGCCGGTACGCAGAACCACCAGACCGTCAACGTCGGGCGCATGACACCAGGCGCGCGCGAGATAGAGCGACTCACCGACTACTGGCTCTTCGAGCAGCAGCGGCAGCTCGCTCCCCAGGTAACGCCGCAGACGCTGTTCGCTGATGCGTTGCTGGGCATCGGCCAGTGCGTGCTTGCGCGCCTCGCCTACGTCGCTCGGTGGAGGCGGCTGCCGCTCCGCGAGGCGCGCTGCCGCCGTTCCCTCCTGCGGCGAAAACACAAAGAAACCGGCCCAGTCCAGCTGGGCGTCTTCTACAAACCGTTGTAGTTCGGCAAACTCCGCTTCACCTTCGCCCGGAAACCCAACCATCAGCGTGGCACGCAACACCGCGTGCGGCAGAGCGTCGCGGATCTCGCGCACCAGCGCGAGGTAGTCGGCACCGCTACCCGGGCGACCCATTGCTCGCAGCAGATCGCGGTTGGCGTGCTGGAACGGCAGATCAAAGTAGGGCAGGATCCGTGCATCAGAGGCGCAGATCTCGAGGATCTCGCGCGGAAACTGCTCCGGATAGACGTACAGCGGCCTGATCCAGAAGTCACCGCGAAGCGCGCTGATCGCTCGCATGAGGGCGGCTGCTTCGCTACCCTGTTGCCTCGGTCCGCGGCCGCCTGCCCGTGCCGCGCGAGCTATTCGGTCCCCGCTCGCGCGTTCGCGGCCGAAGGCGCTGAAATCCTGCGAGACCAGCGTGATTTCGTGGATACCCCGGGCAAGCAGGCGCTCGACTTCGGCCACGATCTCTTCAATCGTGCGGCTTTGCAGCCCGCCCCGGATGGCGGGGATGGCGCAGAACGTGCAACGTGCGTCGCACCCTTCGGAGATCTTCACGTAGGCGCTGCCCGGAAACGAGAGCAGCGTGCCTCGTGGCGGCGGTGTCTCGCGTTCTTGCGGCACAAGCAGCGTCCGCTCGCCGCTGCGCACCCGGGTGGCTACCTCAACAATTCGCTGCGGCGATCGGTTGCCAAACACCCCGGCGAGCTCTTCCATGTCGTTGAACAGCTCTTGCGGATACCGCTGAGCCAGACAGCCGGCCATGATCACCGGGGTAACGGGATACGCCTGTTGATACTCGAGAGCAACGGAGATTGACTCTTCCTTGGCTGAGTCGATAAAGCCGCAGCTGTTCACAATGATGATGTCGGCGTCGTCGGCGTTGCCTGCGTTGCGCCAACCCGCTCGCTCGAGCGCCGCCAGCATGACCTCGGCGTCAACCTGGTTCTTTGAGCAGCCAAGGTTGTCAATGAAGAATGAAGCCTGGAAGAATGGAGCTTGCGGCACGGCACCGGGTGAAGCTGAGGTCGGCATGTGCAAACGGTCGGCCCGGCTCAGTAGACCGGTACCATCTCCAGTCGCATGTTCCCGGGCCCCTGCACCCAGCCAATCAAGAATGCCGTGACCTGGCCCGGACCGCCCAGTGACAGCTCACGCCCTTCTACAGTCAACCGCGTTGCACCGGCGTTGGAGAGCCAGATCTGCGCCTGGTCCTCGGCGGTGCTGGAGTGCTGCTGGCCGGAAGTGAAAAACTGCTCGCTTCGCTGCGCGTCATCTATCACCTCTCGCAGCATGGTGGGTGCGGTGAACTGGTATTGCAGTGTGATCGGGCGGCGATTTGAGAACTCCGCGATCACGATTGAACTGCGCTCGCGCGCGGCAACGGTTGTGCTGCCGATAGCCTCGGTACGCGTGGGCGACCCATCGGCAGCGGACAGCCCGTCCGCCGCCGCGGCCGGGAGTTGTACGCCACGGTCAAAGCGCAGCACCGCCGAGGCCGGCGAGTCAGCGGCCGCGATCTCGCGCACGGTGATCAGAATGTCAACACGGCCGTCTTCAGTGATGTCGATGGTGTGTTCCTGCCCCGGCATGAGCGTGTGACGACCGGCTGGAGTGTCAATTGCGACCGTCTCACCAATCTGCGCCAGCAGCAACGGATACTCTCCTTCACGCACCGGAATACGTATGGTGTCACCCTGCAGGAATCGCTGCTCCAGCACTTCGTCCACCATCGGGTATTCCTGCCCACTCACCGGTGTCGCCTCCGCCTCCACACGCCGTGACTGAAAAAAATCGCTGGTGAAGAACAGCACGCCTCCGGTAATCACTCCGGCAAGTACAATAACGATCACCGCGGCCAGAATGATCGGCCTGGGGCTCTTCTTGACCAGAAGCTCGTCGATAGGTGCGGGCTGCTCCTGCAGCTTCATGTTCTTATAGAGGGTGACCGTTTCGCGCGGATCGAGGTCGAGAAACTCCGCATAGCTGCGCAGAAACCCCATCAGGTAGGTTTCGCCGGGAATGACTTCGAAGTCTTCTTCTTCAAGTGCCTGTAGAAACCGCTTTGAGATGTGGGTCTCGCGGGCCACCTGTTCGACGGAGTACCCTTTGGCTTCGCGTGCGGACTGGAACTTCGCTCCGATCGATTCCATCTAACCTTCTTGCTCGTAGAGGAAGTTGCGCAGGCGGTTTGCCGACGTCGGTGGAGTGTAATCAAAGCGGGACACCGGGATGCTCTGATTCAACCGAACGTCGCGAAAATCAAACCGAACCTCTTCATAGCCGGCGGTGATTCCTTCCACCCGCCGAATCACGTTGTTCTCATCGATCGAAAGTACGATCTGCCGAAAGCCTTCGTTGGTGTTGCGCCAGTCAAGTCGCAGGCGCGTAACCATGGTCTGGGACCCCTCGTCAAGCGGCACCGGAGTCGGGCCTTCGAGATAGGCGATACTGTAATTGGCGCGCATCAGCCTGAGCCCCTGCGCGGTGGCCATCCCGCCCACGTGCTCCTGCCGTTCACGCAGTTCCTGCTCCAGAGTCACATTGTAGCGCGGCACGTGAACGAGCAGCGTGGTGCCGTCGGATACCATGACCTGATCGGCCGGTCGGCTGAAGTCGATGCGAATCAGGTTGGGGCGGCGGTAGAAGAGGGTGCCCTCCAGGCGCTCGTCACCATTGCGCATGACAATCTGCGCGGTATAATCCTCTATGCCGGCGTAACGTTCCGCAACCGCATCAAAAAACCGCTGAGCGGTCAGCAGCTCCTGAGAGAACAGCGCCGGTCCCACCGACACAACGCCAAGCAGGACAAGCATTAGTAGT
Organism: Spirochaetaceae bacterium; assembly: GCA_003558175.1. GTDB lineage: Bacteria > Spirochaetota > Spirochaetia > DSM-27196 > PWMO01 > PWMO01. Next base: position 154 of record PWMO01000111.1, on the reverse strand, counting down.
CTATGGATAGTCTTTCTGCGGGCATTCATTCTCACTTCCCTTATACCTTGATACTCACCCAAAGCAGGTGCTTTGTCAAGCTGACCCGGCGGCCTTGAACGATCATCCTTCACCCGGCGGCCTTATCCGGGGCACTCGCGGCAGCCGCGGCGCT
>PWMO01000204.1 GCA_003558175.1 Spirochaetaceae bacterium | reverse complement strand
TTCGCGGCGCTGCTCAACGCGCGTTGCAGTCTCCCTGCCGGCAATCGTTACCTTTCCGCACTCCCCATCTGCTACACAGACTGCCATTGCAGCAACAGCCACCGAGCTTTCGCCTCACGGGGTGTTTCTCGCTGTCGCAGAACCGCTGCAGATCGGCGCAACGGTTAATCTCGAGATCTGTGCCCCCATCGGACCGACCTTTGCCGGAGAGCGCTCAACGAGCTATATCACAACCCGCGTCGCCGCGCGCGTGACTCGCAGCAGCTGCCACGGCGCCGCGCTTGTGTTCCAGACTGCTCCCACCTTCGAAACCGACGAAGCACTGTGAAACGTCCGGTTACTCCGTCGCGCACCCCACACGCATTCTGCATCTGCGCCGCACACCCAACACGCATATTGCACGCTTTGAATGCACCGCCGGCCGGTCTGCCTGCTTCAACAGAAGAGATCAGAGCAGAATCAGCTTCTATCTTTTTGCACTGTATAAGATTATGCGTTGAACACGCCATTCCCGATTTCGTCTTCTTGGCACAATTATTGCAATACGCTGATCGGATGTCCGATCGAATACACCGGCGCACAGGCCGGTTGCGGGCCTCCCGCTTCCGTATAGAACAAAAATGCGATACGGAGCGCACATATTCCGGGAGGAAGAGATGAAAAGCAGAAGAAGCAATTTCGCACGGACATGGGGAATGACGCTGGCGATGCTTCTGGTAACGCTGTTGCTGACCACCGGTTGCTCGAACATCCTGGGCCTCGGCTCACTCGGCAGCAGCAACAAAGGCAACGGCGTGAATCCGATCCCCATGGGTAGCATTGAAATCGAGCTCGTTGAGGCTACATCAGAGTCCTCAGAAGAGTCCTCAGCAGAGTCCACGCCGCTGTCGGTTCAGCCGCTGTCCACGGAAGTCAAAGACGACAACAGCTTCTACCTTCGCCTTTCGCGAAGCGAGTCAAACAACAACCCCGAACCATTCGGACCGCTCTACCTCGGCGAGACAGAGAGTCTCACCGCCGAAGTCGAGCCGGGCACCTGGACCATCGAAGCCTACATCCGCGACGCATCCGGCAACCGCAGCTTTGTTGTGATGCGGCACCAAGTGAACGTAGACGCCGGCGAAGCACGCGAGGCGATGATCAAAGCGGCAATCGCGCAAGCCCCCGACTCCTCCGACGCCCCCGACAGCGCTGCCGATCCCGATCCTGCCGATCCTGACGGCTCCAGCAACTCCGAAACCCAATCCGCCGCCGTGGTGCTGGAAATAAACCTCCCGCGCGTCGTCAACCTGACCGCGGCCGAAGGCCCAAAGCCCTACTATGACGCCCTCGACTCCGACGCGCTCAGCGCCGCCCTCGCAGACGCGCTACCCGACGACCGCATCTGGGTCCGCGCCGGCAGCTACAGCAGCACCACCGGCTTCACGGTGAAGTCCGAAGCGACCAATGTCGTGATCGAAGGTCCCAACGCCGGCCTCGCATGGAACGACGCCTCCCGCCTGCCCGCGGCCGAAGCCGTCATCAGCGGCCTTGTAGAGCTGAAAGCCAAAGGCGCCAAGCTGGACGGATTCACGCTCGACAGTGGTGTCATTGACAGGAACGGCGGCAGATTTGTTACCAAAGGCGTTTCAATCCGCGCCGATGAGGTGAGTGTTGCGAACAACCGCTTGCAAGGTGAGGAGGCCATGAACGAGGTGCTCATACACACTGATCCGGCATCGATCAGCAGCATCACCTTCTTTGCGAACGGCGGCTCAAGTATTGATAAGCATGAAATCACGGCAGGCAACCTGGAATCGGGTTGGAGAACACTCCCCCCACATCATGGGAAGGATTTGCACGGCAAAGTAACCGCTGAAGCTAACTTTCGCAGGGATGACAACGAAGACGACTGGTATGTCTCCTCATACGATTGGGAATGGACCGATTGGGAATGAAATCCCAATCTGCCGAACTAGTCTTCGGTTGACCTCGTAACGGGATCCTTGATCCCTGGATATAGAGCCGTGCCGTCCGCCTGGGGCGGCGCGGACATGTACAAATCGATTCAAAAATCGATGTACAAAACGAGGTAAAAAGCCAGGTAAGAAGGTATGTAAAAAGCCAAGTAAAAACCTGGCTCCTGTTCGGCCCCGGCACGCACGTGCCGGGGCCTCTTTTTGGGCCGTCCGACCCGCTGCGCGCGGAGGAAGATGAGGAAGATATGGTAGCTGGCCATTTGCCTTGAAATCTGCAACCAATGCGAGCAGATTTCAATGAGAATGGCTGTGTGGTGTTGGAGCCGCGCGCGCACTCAAAATGCGCGCGGCACTCGCATTTCGCGCGCTCATCGGCACCGCGGCTGACCACAGCTGGGTCCCGAGACGCACCCGCTCCTTCGCTAACGCGTAATCCTCTATATCACAACGGATTATTTCTACGCCATTATTGGGAATTCCCCCCGGCTTGGCGTGATCCTTGCAAGCTATCAGAGACGAGCAGGCATCGTCGCGCTTGTGAGCATCTGTGCGCTTGAGAGACCGTCAAGCGCCGTTCCGGGCCGGCGCCGTGGGCGCCCCCGGCGCGGAAATAGAACTGAAATACGGTTGTCGCTGCCTGACGGCCGTGAAGGAGGGAGAGCGGTATAGAGACCACAAGCGCCCCGTTGGGGCGTTGCAGAGACGGCACCATCGGTGCCGCAATTCCCTCGAGGCACAGCCTCGAGCGAGAGGAGTACACCATGAAAAAAGTACTTGTGTTGCTCTCGGCTCTATTGGTGCTGGTGGTAATAGCCGCACCAGCCGACCCGATCGGAGGAAACTCCAGCGAGAGTATCACGGTCACGGTGAACGTTGCCGAGTACGCAAAGATAGATTTCGGAAGCAACGGATCGGTGTTCGACATAGAAGTTGATCCCGCCGGCAACAACGACGGGAAACAAGAGCGCCTGCGCGGATTTCACGTGCTGGCCAACTTTGACTATCATCTGGAGCTGACGGCTCCGTCGGACCCGATGTGGCTGCAGTCACCGGTTGAAGGGCAGGAGGAATTCCACCTGCCGTTTGCAGCCGAGCTGGTCAACGATGAACCGGACTACAGCGAAGAATCCAAGAAGTTTCCGTATATGGCCAACATTCAGCGTGCCGACAAGTTCGTGCTCAACGATCCTGAGTGGCAGGCGACGCCGAACGGCAACGTTGTGATCAAAATCGAAGGCGGTGACCCCGGCAAGCGCACCCAGTATTACATCAACTTGCACATCGACCCGTTCCTGAACTGGGGAGACTACAGCGGTGGTACGGACCAGGTTGTGCTGGCGGGCGACTACCGGGGCGTCATGACCCTGACGGTCGTTCCGGGCATTCACACCAAAGGGGGCGGCTGATAGAACGGCCGGCCGGCGCGTAGTTGTCTGGTTGCGCAGTTGCGCGGTTGCACTCTGGACCGCGCACGGCTCGCGCGACTCGAAGCCGCGCTGGAGACACATCTCAGAGGGGTGCCCCTGCACCCCTCTGTCTTCATACACCGTAAACTGCCACAAAGCTTGGTGAAAAGCGGCAAGAGCGCCGACACCGCAGAGTCCGGGTTCTCATCCACCCGGCAAATATCAGCTCCCGGTTGCCTCGCGATTCGCCTCCGCGCCTCATCTCACGTCGTCTCCTGCCCCGGAAGCCCTCACGCCGCGTAGCGCCTCGCCCCGAGACGCCTCACG
>PWMO01000259.1 GCA_003558175.1 Spirochaetaceae bacterium | reverse complement strand
GCCGAATGAGGGGAAGCTGCCGGATGAGGGTGCGCTGCCGAATGAGGGGAAGCTGCCGGATGAGGGTGCGCTGCCGAATGAGGGGAAGCTGCCGGATGAGGGTGCGCTGCCGAATGCGCGGCGGTTTTTGTTGCGCTGCCTGTTGTTTCCGCTCTATCCAATGCTCAAGAAAGACGAGGTTGACCTGGTACAGCGGGTGTTATCGACGCTTCCGTGACAGTTTGGTGACAGTCTGGTGACAATTTGGGGAGTTTCTTGAAGATTTTTCCCGAATTCCTGAAGCTTTACAACAGAAGCGGCTGTATATATAGTGAAAGGACGGCCACCCCTGATGAAGTTCGATATCAAACGAGTTCTGGTCATAGCCAACCTCGCCAAGCCTCGCGCCGAGCGCATTACCGAGGACATCCGCACCTACCTGGGCAACCAGGGAATCGAAGTTGTGGTGTTCGGGTTCCGCGGCAAGACCGCCGATCCCCAGCTCGACCATTTTGACCTTGCCGTTTCTCTCGGTGGTGACGGCACTGTGCTCTACAGTTCACGCGTGGTGCATAAGCGAGACATCCCCATTCTGCCGGTGAACCTGGGCGATTTTGGCTTCATCACCGAGGTGACCGACGACGAATGGAGTGACGTCTTCGAGCGTTATCGCAGCGGCTTGATTGCCGCGGGGCCTCGGCTGCTGATTGATGTGTGCGTGGACCGCGGAGGAGAACGGGTAGGCCAGTACGTGGGGCTCAACGACGCGGTCATTTCCGCAGGCGGCATATCCAAGCTCATCAAGCTCTCGGTCGATCTGCGCGAGGCGACTCTCGGTCGTTACCGTGCGGACGGCATGATCGTTGCCACCCCCACCGGTTCAACGGCCTATTCGGCAGCTGCCGGCGGGCCGATCCTGCATCCGGAGATGGACGCGATGATTCTCAACCCTATCTGTCCATTCACCCTGTCGCACCGCCCGATCGTCTTGCCGCCGGAAGAGGTCATTACCATCACGGTGGAGTCGGCCCAGCGCACCTCGATTCTGATTACGGTTGATGGCCAGTCGGAACTCAGCCTGCAATCGGGTGACCGGATTACCGTGCGGAGGTCGCAGCATCGAGCATACATCATCCGTTCAAACAAGCGTTCGTTCTACGAAGTACTGCGCAGCAAGCTGAACTGGTCGGGAGGCCCCGATGCTTGAAGAGCTGAGCATCCAGAACTACGCCCTGATCGATCGGCTGGTGATCAATTTCTCGCGTGGATTCAACGTGCTCTCCGGTGAGACCGGTGCCGGTAAGTCGATTCTGGTGGGCGCTCTGTCGCTGCTGCACGGCGCCCGGGCCGATACGGGGTCCATACGGAGCGGCGCCGAAGAGGCGCTGGTCTCCGGGGTGTTCTCTGTCGCGGCAAACCGGGAGGCCATTGAGTGGCTGCGGGAGCACGCAATAGACCCTGAAGAAGACAGCGTCATTATCCGGCGGACGGTGAAGCGTGCCGGGCGAGGGTCGACCTATATCCAGAACGTTCCGGTGACGCGGGCCGACCTCGAGGAGTTTGCCGCGCTCATCTTTGACATGCACGGACAGCACGAGCACCAGTCTCTGCTTGGAGGTGAGCAGCATCGGGTTCTTCTGGACCGCTATGCGGGCCTCGAAGAGCGAGTCGCAGCGCTCGGCGCGCAGTTCAGCGAAATCTCAGCACTGAAGAAGCGCTACGAGCGGATGCTTGCCAGCGAGCGCGAACGCCTGCGCGAGATGGATATCCTGGAGTTTGCGGTGCGCGAGATCGAAGGCGCGGCGCTGCGCAGCGGCGAGGAAGAAGAACTCGAACAGGAGAAACGCATCCTGTCGCAGCACGAAAAACTCTTTGGCGCACTCGATGAGATTCACGAACAGCTGGCTGAGAACCGAGGCGGAGCGGTGGGCAAGCTGCGCGCGGCGCGCCACTCGATGGATTCGGTCGTTCAGATCGACGACAGCCTTGCGCCGCAGGCCAAGCGCCTCGACGACCTCTTCTTCGAACTGGAAGACGTGGTGGAAACGGTGCGGGACTACCAGTCGCGGGTCAGTTTTTCGACCGATCGGCTCGAGGCGTGTGAAGACCGGCTGGCACTCATCCGGCGCCTGGAGAAGAAATACGGCTCTACCATCGAAGAGGTGCTGAGTTATCTCGATGAAGCTCGCCGGCAGCTCGCCGGCCTCGAGACCTGGGAAGAAGACAAGGCGCAGCTCGAGCAGCAGATCAGCGCCGGTGAACGCGATCTGCTGGCTGCTGCACGCGAGATATCGTCGGCGCGCAAAGCAGCCGCGGCTGAACTGGGCAAGAGAATAGAGGCCATTATCAACACGCTGGGTATGGCGAAGGCCCGGTTCACGGTGGCGGTGGAACCACGTGAGTCGGCCAGCGGCAAAGCTTCGTGCGGTCCGAGCGGTCTTGACGTCGTTTCGTTCCGGATTGCGGCCAACCTCGGGGAACCACTGAAAGAACTGAAAGACATCGCTTCCGGCGGCGAGATCTCCCGGGTCATGCTGGCCATAAAAACCGTGCTTGCAGAAAACGATCACATCCAGGCGCTGGTTTTTGACGAAATCGACGCCGGCATCGGCGGCGAAGTTGCACTGGCGGTGGGAACGCACCTGCATTCACTGGCGCGCCATAAGCAGGTGCTCTGCATCACGCACCTTGCGTCAATCGCGGTTCGCGCCGATAATCACATCAAGGTGGAGAAGTCGCCGAAGGACGACAGAACGGTGACCCGCGTTGCAGAGATCGCGGGCGATCAGCGGGTGGAGGAAATCGCACGTATGCTGGCCGGTGACAGAACGGGCAAGACGTCCCGGTCTCACGCCGAAGAATTGCTGGCGCGGTACGGTGGCGGCTGACGCCAACCGGCGGAGTGACAAGAAACGAGAATGGCAAAAATCTCCAACGAAGCCAAGCAGCGTTACTCGGAAAAGGTCCGGGAATACAAGCAGCGCATCGAGCAGTTTCTTCAACAGGAGAAGAAAGTGCTGGCCTCCATTCAGAGTGATTCCAGAGGTGCGCAGTACAAGCGCATCGCGCTCGCCGATGATCGGCTCAATCTGGCTTCCTATTATCTGCTGTTAAACCGTGTCTCGGTATCGCTGCTGGGAGTCAAGAATGACGCCTTCCTCAACGACGCACGCAAGAGCTGCTACCAGAGCATCATCTTTCTTGAGGAGGTGGTGACCAGTTACATCGATGCACCGTTCTCAGACTACAGCGAGTATCTCGACGAGATTTCCGACTTTGAGGATGGCCGACGCTACACCCTGGCACGTAAGCTGGGGTTTACCATCCAGTCGGTGGAAGAGGACTTTGGCGACAACAGCAAGTGGCGCTGGTCTTTTGTCGAGCTCGAGGCGCGCTACGCGACGGTCACCAAGAACCTGATTAACATGAAGACGGTGGTGAAGGGTATGGATCCACGCGTCCCGGGATACGAATCGCGCGTAGGCCACCTCAATCTGGCCAAGGAGCTGCTGCAGCGCTCGGCTGACCGTTACCGCGAGAAGTACGAGCTCTCGACACTGCGCATCGACGACTTTAAACTGGCCATTGCCTACCTTGCGGCGCTGCGCCGGATTCACCTGGTGTTGGGCGAGGCGCAGCCGGCAGAGGTAATCAAGAAGAAGATGGACGTCTGGAAATCCAAGATGGATACTGATGAGAAAAAGGCGATGGAGAAGACCCGG
>PWMO01000297.1 GCA_003558175.1 Spirochaetaceae bacterium | reverse complement strand
CTCAATGGAGCCGAATCCGGCGCAGACGCGGCGGAGGCGGCGCCGGCCGCGCTGCCGACCGAGGCGCGCCACGCAGCCGGGGTGCTGCTCTTCTACGCTGCAATGCTCAAGCTGCAGCGTTCAGACAGCGTCCGTCGCCGATTCAACGCCGTGGTGCCGCGTCGCAAAGGGAGCGACGGCCGGGTGGAGCGCGACCGACGTGCCCAGATTTCCAATCTGATCGAGCAAGACGGCGACTATCATGCCCGCTTCCTTGCGCTCATCCAGGCGCTGTTTCCGGTTGTGACGCGCCAGATCGGCCGGCTCAGCCGAGCAATCGAGGTTGAGAACTTGCTGCTGAAGGACGCTCAGGGCGCTGCAAACAGCAGCGCATATCTCAGGCTGCTGACACGCTCGGTGCACGAGGCGCTGCACAGCGGGTTGGGCGTCGTGATCGGGCTGCCCAACACCCCCGCCTACAACGCCACCGGGCAGGCCGAGCGGGAACTGGTCCGGCTGCTGGGCCTCGCGGGGGATGCAAATGTGGCGGATTAACGCTATAATCGATCGGTATCAGCTGAAGCCGAGTTGGAGGGGAATCGGCGGTGCGCCAGGAGCTTGAATCGCAGCTGGGACGGATTGCCAACTGGCTGCATGTCTCATTCAAAAAGAATATCCTCAACACATTCGACCGCGTCCTCGATGAAGACGAAGAAGTCGACGATGTGCTGGAAGGCTTCTATCGCGGCAAAAACGTGGCAGCTTCCGGATCCGGCGCGCCGGGTATACTCTGCATCACCAACAGGCGGATCATGTTTCTCACCGGCGGGAAGTCGGGCACCGCGGCCGAAAGCATCGATTTTGACGACCTGGTGATGGTAGATGCCCGGCGCAGCAACAGCTCGGTAAAAATTTCGCTGCAGCACGGGCAGGGCACCAGCGTGCTCACCTCAACCAAGCGCAGCACGGTCACCCGCACCTTTCTTGACCATCTGCGTTCGCGCGTTGGCGACGACGTCGTCATCGAAGACGCTGGTATCGCCGAAGAAGAGGCCAAACGGCCACGGTCCGACGAGGAGCGGCTTGCCAACCTCAACTTCCTGCACAATGAAGCGCGCAAAATCATCCGTGCGGTGAACCAGTACAAGCAGTTCAACAACGAGCCGGCCTTTCTGCAGCAGATGATTGACGATCTGCTCTACGTTACCTTTGCCTGCGTCGGCAAGGCGGACGATCCGCCGGATGAGGCCAAGCTGTTCATTGCCATGGTGTTCATGTATCTGCGGCAGCGACTGATACCCGACCGCGAGCTGGTGCTGGATGTGTTTCGCTACGATTCGCTGCCGCTGCACCACCGGCGCGAGATACTTGCTCAATGGCATATCTTCCATAACGAGATCCAGAAGGTGCGCAGCATGAACGCCTCGTCGCTGAAGTCGCTGCAGTATCTGCATCTGTACGACCGCAGGCAGGACAGCTCGCATTTTGACAAGATGGCGGCCGCGTTCTTCACCTACGCGCAATGCGTGATCAAGGCCGACGGCACCGTCAAGACCGAGGGGCCACAGAAGCTGCAACAGATCAGGAAGCTGATCTACGGCGACCAGGTGCAGGCCTCAGATGCGGAAGAAAAGCAGGAGGCGCGCAAAACGGTGCGCATCGCCGAAGAGCAGGGCGAGGAAACGCTCGAAGAGGTGATGGAGGCGGTCAACAACCTCATTGGGATGGGCAGAGTCAAGCAGCAGATTGCCACCTTCGTCAACGTGATCAAGGTACACAGCGAGCGCGAGCGGCGCGGACTGCCGGTCACGCCGTTCTCCAAACACGCAGTCTTCTATGGGCCGCCCGGCACCGGCAAGACCACCATCGCACGCTACCTCGGCCGCGTGTACAAGTGCCTCGGCCTGCTGCAGAAAGGCCACATGGTAGAAACCGACCGCGCGGGCCTGGTTGCCGGGTACGTCGGGCAGACCGCCATTCAGGTAGACGAGGTGGTCAACGAGGCGCTCGACGGCGTGCTTTTCATCGATGAGGCGTATACCCTCTCACCGCGCGGCGCGGGAAAAGACTTCGGTCAGGAGGCAATCGACACGCTGCTCAAGCGCATGGAAGACTACCGTGACCGCCTGGTGGTAATTGTAGCCGGCTACCCGGACGAAATGAACGACTTCATCGGCTCCAACCCCGGACTGCAGAGCCGCTTCAGCCGCTATTTCTACTTTGACCACTACACACCGGAGGAACTGCTGAAGATCTTTGACATCTTCGCCTCCAACGCATCGTTCAACCTGACCGCTCCGGCGCGGCGCGAGCTGCTCTCAATTCTGAGCGCCTTCTACCGCAAGCGGGACAAGAGCTTCGGCAATGGTCGCTTCGTGCGCAACCTGTTTGAGAAAACGGTAGAGAAACAGGCCAACCGGATCTCATCCATCACGCCGTTGACCGACCAGATCCTCTGCTCGATCACCAAACACGACATCCCGACCCGCGAAGACTTTCAGCACTGAATGCCTGCAAAACTCTGGCCATGTACCAACCAGTGCGAAACTGCTATCTTGAACAGGTGATTGCTGCGCTCGGGGTAGAGAGATCTGCATGACGAAGGGACGACAAACGAAAGAGAGAATTTTCTCAGTGGCCACCAAGGAGTTTGCCCAGTACGGTTACGCGGGGGCAAGAGTCGCGCGCATTGCTACCAAGGCCGGCGTAAACAAAGAGCGAATCTACGCGTACTTCGGTAGCAAAGAGGGCATGTTCGTCAAAGTCTGGAAGCACACCTACGGACTCATTATCGAGGCTGACGAGTCGTTCCTGGCCCTGGGAGACGAAGATATTCCGCGACTTGGCGAAATCGTTCTCAGAAGGTACATGACATTTCATGAGGAACACGAAGAGTTCTGGAAAATACTTGCCTGGGAAAACCTGCAAAACGGAAAGCATGCCCATCTGATTCGGGGCTTGAAGGGCCCGGTGCATGACCACCTGAAGCAACTCTATTATCGGGGGCAAGAACGAGGCTTCTACGCGGAATCGGTATCTTTCGAAACATTCATCTTTGTACTCATATCGGTATCGTTCTTTTTCGCATCAAACCGAGCAACAATGAGCGAGACGCTCCAGCGCGATTACCTCGACGCACACGTTCGCCGGTCGTTCATAGATGAATGCTCACAAATGCTCTTCCCGTGGCTGGCAGGCGTGAAGCGTGAAGTAACTCCGCCTGTTCAAGCCGAAAGGTGAGTGCAGCCACCGGCTGCACTCAATCTGCGACACCTGAATCCTGAATGACGTTGCGCCGAAACGCGCTGTTACAGGAAGTTCATCAGCTGGTTGAACGACAGATACAGGATCCAGCCGATAGCGAGGATCGAAATCACGTTCACCGGCAAGGAGTTCGTATCTTCTCCCATGACGTTCTTGTCATTCCCGATGACCGTCAGAACAATCGCAATCAGCGGCCCACCAAGAATGGTCGTGGCCTGAGCCAGCACCAGCAACTCAATCGGATTCTCACGCAGCGTTGCGGCCACAACCGTGCTCAGCACGAGCAGAACGGTGGTGAGAACTTTTACCGATTTGTCGTTAATGCTGTTGCCGAGCCCCAATCCATCCGAAAGCATCATACCGCCAAGTGATGCATTGGCAATGAACGACGAAAACGACGCCGAAAGTAGACCCAGCAGGAACAACCACTTTGCTGCAGGACCGAGGAGCGGCTCCAGCTGAATCGCCATGT
>PWMO01000377.1 GCA_003558175.1 Spirochaetaceae bacterium | reverse complement strand
TGAAACGAACTCCCAACGGTGAGACATCGCTCGATACAATGTCGTCTTCGCCCGCCGCGGCCAGTTTGGCCAGGGTGTCCGGGTCCACGTTGACGCACTCCGGCACCAACAGAAACGGCGACCCCCAGCCGACGGCGTCAACCTCGTACCTGTTGAGCAGGAACTGGTGCTCGGCGGCGGTGACGACACCTCCCTGAACCGTGATCCGCATTGGCGGTTGGGCCGCAACGCCGCGACCGGCCTTTTCGGCCGCGGCGGCGTAGGTGGCGTAGGTATCGCGATAGAGCTCCTCGCGCCGCGTCTTGAACTCCTCCAGAATCGGCCCGATCAGTGAACCGTCACCGTCAAAGGTGTGCCCGCCGCAGTTGAGCCCGGATTCAATGCGGTACTCTGAGATCCAGAGCCCGCCGCGGGCGAACATCCGCGCCTGCGTGATAGCCGAACGGAAGTCGCTTACTTTGAGCACGATCTGCTTGCGAAAACGGCCCAGCGCGTCGGCGTGAAAATCCGCAAAAGCCTCGATGTACCGGGTGAGCCGTCGATTGAAGCCCGCTGAAAGCACGATCGAGGACTCCAGGTCACTGTTGGCGTAGCCGCGCAGTGCCGCCATGGCGTCACCGTATTCGGGCGCCAGTTTCTCTCCGTTGCGGAAGCGGTCGCGGTCAACTTTCACCATGATGTTGACGTCAATCGCCCCCGGCCGGATAGCATCGCGAAGCTCGTCCTGCATAGAAGCGCGTTCACCGTCATCGGTACAGGCCAGCATCGCCTCGTAGGCTGCCCGCAGCGCGGAGCCGTCCGGCAGCAGCTCAAAATAGCGGTTAATCGCGGCACCGGGGGCAAACGTTTCGTGACGCAGCGCTTCGGTGCGTTCCTGCACCATGGTGTTAAGCAGGTTGAGATAGGCGGTGAGACGCCGCGCGCGGGCGTCCTCATCTTGTGCAGTAATCGGTGTGTACGGTTCGTTGCGCTCGGCGCAGTAGTGGCGACGCAGCGCTTCGGCCAGCTCATCGTCTACCAGTGATACAACCGACGAAATACCGTACGGCGCCACCTTCAGCGGCGTATCGATAGTGAATCCGATTCCCAGGACCGGAATATGGAATGTGTGGGCGTTCTGCAATCTCTCATCTCCTCCGGCGGCAGCGCTGCATCGGAGGCACAGTGCGTCACCGTCTGTTCGGTTCCAGTATACGCGCGTAGAGCTTCGTATACGTCAGCTCCGAGTATACCCGCTTTGCGGTACGGCCGTCGACTGCCGGGCCGCGATCTGCTATGATGCGCGCATGGCAAAGACGGTTGACGACAAGAAGATCATCTACTCGATGTACCAGGTGAGCAAAACGCACGGAACACGGCAGGTTCTGAAGGATATATCGCTGTCCTACTTCTATGGTGCCAAGATTGGCGTGATTGGTCTCAACGGTTCCGGGAAATCAACCCTGCTGCGGATCCTGGCGGGCGTGGATACCGAGTTCAGCGGCGAGACTGCGGTGTCACCCGGTTACACCATCGGGTTCCTGGAGCAGGAACCGGAGCTGGCCGCGGGCAAGACTGTGCGCGAGATCGTGCAGGAGGGCGCAGCCGACGTTCTGCAGTTGCTCAAGGAGTTCGAAGAGGTGAGCGCCGCCTACGGCGACCCTGACGCCGACTTCGACAAGCTGGCCAATCGGCAGGCCGGCATCCAGGAGAAGATCGATGCGGTTGACGGTTGGGACCTCGACTCACGACTGGAACTGGCCATGGACGCCTTGCGCTGCCCACCTCCAGATACGGAGGTCGACGTGCTCTCCGGCGGCGAGAGACGGCGTGTCGCCCTCTGTCGGCTGCTGCTGCAGAAACCCGACATCCTGCTGCTCGATGAGCCCACCAACCATCTGGACGCCGAGACGGTGGCGTGGCTTGAACGGCACCTGCGTGACTATCCCGGTACGGTTATCGCGGTGACGCACGACCGCTATTTTCTCGATAACGTCGCCGGTTGGATCCTCGAGCTCGACCGCGGCGAGGGCATTCCATGGAGGGGAAATTACTCCGGATGGCTGGAGCAGAAGCAGGAGCGCCTCGCCCGTGAGGAGAAGTCGAACGAGGCGCGCAAGCGCACCCTGCAGCGCGAGCTCGAGTGGGTCCGCATGAGCCCGAAAGGCCGCCACGCCAAGAGCAAGGCGCGCATCTCGCAGTACGAGAAACTCCTGACCGAAGGCAACCGTGAGAAGGTGCGCGAGGCAAAGCTGGTGATTCCGCCCGGCCCCCGTCTGGGAGACATCGTAATTGAGGCACAGAACCTGACGATGGCCTACGGCGAAAAACTGCTCTTTGAAAACCTCAACTTCACCGTGCCGCCGGGTGCCGTTGTGGGGATCGTCGGCCCGAACGGCGCCGGAAAGACCACGCTCTTCCGACTGATCACCGGGCAGGAGACCCCAACCGACGGTGCCGTCCGCCTGGGTGAGACGGTCAAGCCGGCCTACGCCGATCAGATGCGCAGCACGCTTGACGCCGAGAAGAGTGTATGGCAGCAGCTCTCCGACGGCCAGGATATCATCAAGCTCGGCAACGTACGCGAGGTGAACTCGCGCGCCTACTGCGCCTGGTTCAATTTTTCCGGCGCCGATCAACAGAAAAAAACCGGAGTGCTCTCCGGTGGCGAGCGCAACCGCCTCAACCTCGCGATGATGGTCAAGGAAGGCGCCAACGTACTGCTGCTTGACGAGCCCACCAACGACCTGGACGTCAACACGCTGCGCGCCCTCGAGGAAGCGCTCGACGAGTTTGCCGGCTGCGCGCTGGTTATCAGCCACGACCGCTGGTTTCTGGATCGCGTCGGAACGCATCTGCTGGCCTTTGAAGACGACGGCGTGGTCTGGTATGACGGCACCTGGAGCGAATACGCCGAGGCGCGCCGCAAACGGCTCGGCGCCGCGGCCGACCGCCCGCACCGCTACGTACACCGCAGCCTGACCCGGTAGCAGCAGCACGCGTTTTTGTGCCGCGGACGTCGCAGCACGCGACCCGGGCTCTCACGTGCCCCGGCAAACCTGCCGAAAAACTAGCGTGATGCTGACAGTCGCGCTGTTCTTTCTGGCCCTGCTGCCGCTTTCCGCCGAGCCGCTCACGCTCTCTACCGACGACCTGCTGATCGAACAGAGTCGCGAGGGTGGCTACAACCTCTACGTGCGTGCCCGCGACGGCATTGGATCCGTGCTGCTCACCGAGTCAACCGTGGATCCTGACGGGCGCGAGGCGAACTACGCCTTGCGCAATCCGCAGTGGCACCCGGTCAACGGCGACGAGCGGCGCCGCCTCGACGGCGAGTTCCTCAACGCGCAGGAGCGCGGCCGCTACTTTCTGGTGAGCTCAACCGTGCGCGATCTGCCCGGGTTCGGCCCCGCGTTCCAGGTATTCATTCCCTACGTTGTTGAGTACGGGTATCCCTGGTCGCGTTCCGGCGACGTCTTTCTCGGAGACAACAGCTGGATCAACATTCGTACCTTCGAGCTTCCCTACGCCGACTACGACGGCGCCTTTCGTGACAATCCGTTTGTGATCCGCGTCATGCAGCCCACCCCGGCCGAGCCTCCGCCTCAGCCACCCGAAGCACCGGAACCCGAACCAGCGGCAGAGTCGGAAGCCGCTACGGACCATCTGCCGCCGGCACTCGAGGCGTTCCAGGATATTGCCGACGAGACCGACGGGCACATGCATCCGGTAGCCG
>PWMO01000303.1 GCA_003558175.1 Spirochaetaceae bacterium | reverse complement strand
GCGACGACGCTGCGGTGCTGGACGCGGCTGAGCAGTTTGCTTCGCAGGTGGTGATGAAGACCGGCGCCGAGGGAGTGAAGGTTCGTGCCGGAAGAGTTACGGTGGAGGTTCCCGGCGAGCGTGCGCAGGCCGTAGACACCACCGGAGCGGGAGACTCGTTTGCGGGCGGCTATCTGTTCGGCGTGGTCCAGGGATGGCCGGTGGAACGGTGCGCTCGACTGGCAAACCGTCTCGCCGCTCGGATTGTCACCGTTGAAGGCTGCCGCTACGACTTGATTCCGGCGGAATTTGTCATTCAGGATGCGCCCGATTAATCGTTGATTCGAGTTCAGCAAGAATCCGTTGCGTAATCTCCTGAACCTGCTGCGAATCAACCGCTTGTTCGGCCAACCGGCCGCGTTCTTTGAATAGCTCGTCAGTGGTGAGCAGGGCCGCGAGAATGGCGATCTTCAACGGATCGGTGGTGGAGACCGAAGAACGTACTTCCTGAATCTTGGTTTTCAGGTAGTCAACGATATCGTTCAGGTGTTTGGGGTCCTCGTCGGTCTGAATGACGAACGAGGTTCCCAGTAGCTCGATCTTCATACGTGGTACGAACCGCAGGGTTCAGAATCAGAAGATATCAAGCTCGTCGGCCGGCTGTTGGTCGGATTCTGATTCGTCGGCGTTGGAGGAGACAGGGTCGTCAGACGAGTCGGTTGCGTCGGTGTCGCCGGCCGATTCAGCATTTCCCGACTCAGCATGCCGTTGTGTTTCGGCGGCAGCGTCGGGCGATACGGCGCCGGCTGAAGCGTCTGTCCGATCGGCCTGCGTTTCGGCAGCAACAACCTCTCCGTGATCCTCCCGTTCCACGTCCGCAGTCGGCGCCTGCCGACCGTCCGATGGGTCATCGAGAATCTCATCTTCAAGTGTGTCGAGCTGATCGAGAGCCGCGAGGAGGCCGCGCTCGATCTCCGATTGTCCCTCTTTCAGCTCAGCCAGTTTGGCCTCGAGCTCGGCGATCCGTTTCTCGTACCCGGTGAGTTTCTGCTTCAGCAGGGTGTTTTCACCCTTCAACGCCGATATCAGCGAAACTGCAGCGTGGACACGCTTCTCCAGGCGGCGGATCTGCTCGAGGGTTATCATGATGCAGGCGTCACCTGTCTGGCTTTCTCTATCAGGCTCTTGAACGCTTCGTTGTCTTCAATTGCCATGTTGGACAGCGCCTTGCGGTTGATCTGGATGTCCGCCTGTCGCAGGCCATTCATGAAACGCGAGTAGCTGATACCTTCCGCGCGGCAGGCAGCCGAAATCCGGCTGATCCAGAGCGTGCGAAAATCCCGCTTGCGTACCTTGCGATCACGATAGGCGTACTGACCGGACTTGGCAACCGCATCTTTTGCCGTGCGAAAGAGCGTACTGCGGCGCCCCCAGTAGCCCTTGGCTTCCGCGAGAATCTTCTTTCTTCTGTCTTTTCTTCTTGTTCCATCCACTGCGCGTGGCATCGGGTGTCTCCTTAACCGTTAAGTTTCACTGCTCGAGCCGGGTGCTCGACTGTAACGCGTAGGCGGTCGGCTTCGTGCCCGTTACGCGTAGGGGCAGAGCTGCCGTGCGCGAGCGGTCTCGGCCGGGCTCAGGTAAGCCGCCTTACGCAAGCCTCGCTTACGCTTGGTGTTCTTCTTGGTGAGAATGTGGCGCAGCCCCTGCTTCTTGTACCGAACTTTGCCGGTTGCGGTCAGCTTGTAGCGCTTGGCAGCGCTCTTGCGAGTCTTCATCTTTGGCATATCACTACCTCGTACCTACTGGGTATTCTGTTCGGCCGGTTCCGATTTACTTCTGGCAACCGGCTTATTGGAAGGGCTCACAATCATGGACATGAACCTTCCCTCCATTGCCGGTGGCTTGTCGACGGTAACTCCTTCGTCAAGCAAGCTCAGCATCTTGTCCAGAACCATGTTGCCACGTTCTGTGTGAGCGAGTTCACGACCGCGGAACCGGATCGTTACCTTGACCTTGTTTCCATCGTCAAGAAAATCCTGGATGTGCTTTGCCTTGAACTTCATGTCGTGTTCTTCGATCTTCGGCTGCATCCGGATCTCTTTCATCTTGACGAGTTTCTGTTTCTTTTTTGATTCGCGGTTCTTTTTCTCGAGCTCGAACTTGTACTTGCCGTAGTCAAGCAGCTTGCACACCGGAGGGCGTGCCTGCGGGGCAACTTCTACCAGATCGAGCCCCCGCTCTTCTGCGAGCCTGAGTGCCTCAGGGGTCGGTACGATGCCCATCTGTGCACCGTCATCACCCACCAGGCGAACCTCACGGACGCGAATCATTGAGTTCGTTCGTAAATCTTTTACAGCCAATCTGCCTCCTACCGTAGTCAATCGGCGCAACACAGCGTGAATGCCACAATCTATCATTACTCCGACAAAGAGTCAAAGGGTATCCTCGCTCCGGAGAAACATATATACTTGCGCCAGGGTTGCCTTTATGAGTCACTCGTCGGTCGCTCCGCAGCGGTTTCTCGACATCGTTCTCGAGATCGAAACTGCAAACCAGAATACGTACAGCATCTACGCGCAGGTGACCGACCACTACAGTGCGCGCAATCTGCTGCTGGCGCTCCAGGCGGCCAGTCAGGATCGGCTCGAGAAGCTCAATGAGTTCCGGCGTCTCCGGGATCCGGAGGCGTGCTTCGACGCAGCGCGGCTCGCCGCGTTGCCGGATCCGACCACAGACGCGGAACAGTCCTTCGATGCCGGTATGCAGTACACCGATTTTCTCTGCCTCATCGCCCGACGTGAGTCCTCGCTGGAGGAGCGCTACGGCGAGCTGGTGGACGCCTCGACGAACCCGGAGACCGCAGCGGTTTTTGGCTCGCTGGCTCACACCTGTAAGCGTCAAGCAACACTGGCACGGGCACGGTACGATGTTGAAACGCTGAAGTAGGCTTCTCACCGTGCCAACCGTCTCGCGGCCGTGTTAGCCACCCGGTCGGTCCGCTCCGTTCGACACGCTGACCGCACCTTCCGCTTTCTCCGGCGCAGTGCCCTGCAGCACAAAACAGACCTCCGTCGCGAGGCTGTTGCGCAGCGCAATCGGGACATGACGGCCGCGCCGCAGCGCGATCTCCTGCAGGATGGTGATGCCCAGCTCCCGGCATAGCACTACGAAGTCCTTACGGGTGCAGAAGTGAATGTTGGGGGTGTCATACCACTGGTTGGGGAGGTTCCTGTTGACCGGCATGCGGCCGAGCATCATCAGCTGAAAGCGGTTGACAATGTAGCCGAAGTTGGGGAAGTTCACGATAACTTCGCGCCCGACCCGCACCATCTCCTGCAGCAGCATGACCGGATGATGTACCATCTGGAGCGTCTGGTTCAAGATCACGTAGTCATAGCTGCCGGTGGCGTAATCCTTGAGCCCTTCGTCCAGGTCTCCCTGGTAGACCGAGATGCCGCGCCCGATGCATTGCACGATCATCTGCTCCTGTTTGTCGACTCCGCGACCGTGCACCTGCCGCTCGCGGGCCAGGCGCTGCAGCAGCTCGCCGTTGCCGCAGCCGAGATCGAGAACGCTGCTGCGCGGGCGAACGAGGGCCACGATCTCGTCGTAGCTGAAGTGATCACGCGTTCTCAAGGGCGGCCTCCAGGAAACCGGCGATAATTTTTCCCTGCCGTTGGGTCTCCAGCAAGAACGAGTCATGGCCGTACGGGCTCGACAGCTCGGCGTAAGAGACGTCCT
>PWMO01000222.1 GCA_003558175.1 Spirochaetaceae bacterium | reverse complement strand
CACGCTCTATCGTGCAATCGAGGCCGCCGATGAGCTCGCAGAGCGCTACGGAGTGCGTGCAGAGATAATTGACGCCCGGTTTATCAACCCGCTCGATCTTGACCCGATTATTGAGTCGGTACGCAAAACCGGCAAACTGGTGCTGGCATCGGACGCCTGCGAACGCGGCTCGTTTCTGCATACGGTTGCGGCCAACGTGTCGCAGGCCGCGTTTGACGCCCTCGACGGCCCGACGGTGGTGGTCGGCTCACGCAACTGGATCACGCCGGCCTTCGAGATGGAAGACGCGTTCTTTCCGCAGAAAGAATGGATCATTGACGCGGTTCATGAGCGCATCCTGCCGCTGCCGGGGCACGAGCCGACGACCGTTCAGACCACCGGCGAGATGCTGAAGCGCTACCGCCGCGGCGTCTGAGCACGGCGGCCGGGTGTGGCGGCCAGGTGCCGCGTCCGGGTGAGGCATCGCCGACTCAACGCGCCGCCAGCAAGACGGCGGCGAGTTCGGCAAAGCCTTCACCGCCTTCGGCGCTGGTGACGTAGGCCGGCTGCGCCTCAAGAATGTCGGCGAAGTGGCGCACGTTTGCCACACCAACCGAATGGTTGAAGTAGCCGAACATCGGCGCGTCATTGGGAGAGTCACCGCAGAATGCGACCCGTTCGCGTACGGCGTCGAGCTCGATCTCGTACAGATCGCGGAAGAAAAGCCGGGTCATTGACAGCTTGTCGTACTCGCCGAACCATCCGTTAACGTGTATCGAGCTGATCTTGGCGTGGGCGCCGTGCTCCTCAAAGACGGCCTTGATCCGCTGGACGTCGGCGGACGGCAGCGGCGGGACGTCCTCGCAGAAATCAACTGCCAGGTCCGCCTCGCGGTACGCCTGGTCCGCCGCCACGGCACAACCGGGAACCGCCTCGAGGATGCGGGCCTGCAACAACTCGAGCCGCTGCCGATCGGCCGCTCGTTGCTGCGGCGACTTCCAGAAGCGA
Organism: Spirochaetaceae bacterium; assembly: GCA_003558175.1. Lineage (GTDB taxonomy): Bacteria > Spirochaetota > Spirochaetia > DSM-27196 > PWMO01 > PWMO01. Next base: position 2,737 of record PWMO01000222.1, on the reverse strand, counting down.
CGCACCATCCGCTTCTGCGCTCGGTCATAGCGGAAGTAAAACGCCCCGTTCTCACCCACTATGCCGGCAACCGGCCACATCCGCGCGATATGGTCGCACCAGCCGGCAGGTCTGCCGGTGATCGGAACAATCTGCATCCCGGACGCGGCGAGCTCTCCAATTGCGCTGTACGCCGCGGGCACAAGCACGCCGTCGGTTGTGAGCGTGTCATCGATGTCGCATAGCAGGTACCCTATCTGCGCGCGGTCGGCGGTCGTGAACTGGGTCAGCGGCTGCATCGTCTGTGACGGCCTGGTCTGTGACGGCTGCCTGTTCGAATTCCGGTCATGCATGCAAAGCTCCTGGATGCTCGCTTCTGAGTTGGGGGCAGCGACACGCTGGCTGCTGCGGCTCCCTCGGCACCGCGCTCAACGGCGGACAGCTGCTTCGTTACTCGGTTCTTGAACCGCCTCTATCAGCTCGGCGGTGATCTGATCTGCCTGGTCGTTTTGGACCTGGCAGGTACCGGTCGCCTCGTGTCCGCCTCCCTGGTAATGCAGCATCAGCCGGCCCACGTTGACTTCAGACGACCGGTCGAAGATCGATTTCCCCATTGTTATAACCGTCTTCTGCTTCTGGAAACCCCACATCACCTGGATCGCGATATTGGTCTCCGGAAACAGGGCAAACTTCACAAACCGATTGCCCGCATAGATGGTGTCAAAACGGCGCAGATCGTTTACCAACACGTTTCCGTGGATTGCGGCCGACTCCTGCAGTTGACCGGCAAACGGCTCCTGGTGCTCATAGTAGAGTTCGACCCGCTCGGCAATGTCTGATATTTCGAGGATATCGTCGATAGAGTACTGCTGGCAGTAGTCTATCAGATCCAGCATCAACTGGAAGTTGGAGATCCTGAAGCTCTTGAATCTGCCGAGACCGGTTCGGGCGTCGGTGATGAAGTTCAGCAGGTTCCACCCCTCAGGGTTGAGAACTTCTTCGCGGGTGAACTGCGCCGAGTCGCCTTTATCTACCGCTTCGAGCATCTGAGGTGACAGATTTGGAAATCTGTCGGCACCTCCGAAATGCTCATACACCACTCGCGCCGCCGAGGGTGCCGTCGGTTCGAGGACCAGATTGTCATGTCGGCCGACTCGGTCCCCCTCTGATGCGTGATGATCAAACGCCATATGCACACCCGGCACGTACGGCAGGTTGGTGGTGATGTCGGTGTCCGATACCGGTATCAGCCCGTCCTGCATGTCCTTTGGGTGCACAAACTTGATATCGCCAATCAGCCCAAGCTGCCTCAGAAGCACTGCGCAAACGAGGCCGTCGAAATCACTCCGCGTCAGCAGCCGAAACTGCGCTTCCTGCTCGCTCATGAGGACCTCCCGCGGCAAAGTCACCACCATGCTACTCCGAATGACGATCAGACATCAATGCCCGCGTGTACTCTCGTCCCGGCTATGGGTTATACTACCACACGATGAGTCATGACGTATCTCGACCCATATCCGATGCTGCCACGGTCGTTCTGGCCGGTGACATCGGCGGAACCAACACGACCCTGGCACTGGTCCAGACCGCCAACGGGCGCTATACAATCCTCGGCAGCGAACGCTACGCCTCGAAGGAGCTCAGCAGCATCTCCGAGGCCATAGCGCGCGCTCGCCGCACCTTCGGCGCGGAACAGTGGCAGAGAGTCGACCGCTGCTGTCTCTGCGCCGCGGGACCAACAGACGGCAACCGCAGCCGGATGAGCAACCTGAGCTGGGAGATCGACGGCGACCGCGTGCAGCAGGAACTCAACGTGCCGACCCGGGTGATCAACGACTTCAGCGGGATCTGTTACGGCATCCCCGTTCTCTACCGCCAATCGCCCGAGCAGTTCGTGGCAATACCGCACAGCGATGGGTCGCTTCCCGCTCCGGACGGATCGGTAATTGCGGTTGTTGGTGCCGGCACCGGCCTCGGGCTGGGGTTTCTCACTCGACTTCCCGACGGTACGGTAACCGCTCACCCGTCCGAGGGTGGCCACAGCGACTTCGCCCCGTTTGATGAGGAGACACTCGCACTGTGGTCTTTCGTTGCCTCGCGCTACGACGCGCCTCCAGGGGCGGAGTGTTTTCTGTCGGGGCAGGGAATTATCAATATCTTTGATTATGCGGTCGAAACCGGCGGCAGTCCAAACCGCACGGTGCACCAGATCCTGCAGCTTGAACCACACGACAGACCGGCCCGCATCGCGGCCAATGCCAACCGTGACCAGACCTGCCACCGCACAATGGACATCTTCGTGCGGATCTACGCGCGGTTTTCCGCGTCGGCGGCGCTGCATTTCTTCGCCACCGGCGGCCTGTTCCTTGCCGGAGGAATAGCGGCCCGCAATCGCGAACTGTTCCTGCAGCACAACCGCTTCATGTCCACGTTTGAAATGAACTACAAGGCGTCGATCCGACCGCTTCTCAAGCGCGTGCCGGTTAGCATCGTCGCCGACTATTCGGTATCGCTGTACGGCGCGGCGTACGCCGCGGTCCATCTTGCCGACAGCGACCGCCCGCGTGCGTCGAACGCATAGAACAAAACCCGCAGAAGTGAAGAGAGGAGGCATCTTCGTGAGTCAGAGCGAACTTCCAAAGCCACTACTTGAAAACATGCGCGAGCAACGGATCGACGCCGATCTGACGCTCTCGATTCTTGACAACTTCAACGCCGGCAAGTACGACAACGTCCAGCCGGTGACCGCGACAGGCAT
>PWMO01000413.1 GCA_003558175.1 Spirochaetaceae bacterium | reverse complement strand
TGCGGGTCGAGATTGCGGACGGCAAACTGACGATTGCCCAGGAAGGCAAGCACCGCAAGTTCATCAACCAGGTTGAGCAGATTACCTTCAGCGGCGACTACGCACGGCAGCATGACCGAACGGTGTTCTACGTCACCGAACGGGCGGTGTTTGAACTGGACGCCGAGGGGCTGGTGCTGGTGGAGGTAGCGCCCGGGATCGACACCGAGCGCGACATACTGGCGCACATGGAGTTTGCGCCGATTATTCGCCGGCCGCCGGCCGTGATGGACGGGCGAATCTTCAGTTCGGCACCGATGGGGCTCAAGCAACTGCTGGCCGAAAGGCTGGCGGCGGAGAACGGAGAAAGGATGACTTGAAGATGAATATCGTTGTCTGCATCAAGCAGGTACCCGGCTCAACCGAGATCCAGATAAATCCCACCACCAACACGCTGATTCGCGAAGGGGTGGAGGCGATCATCAACCCCTTCGACCTCTATGCCGTAGAGGAAGGGTTACGATTGAAGGAACGGTACGGCGGAGACGTCACCGTGCTCTCCATGGGGCCTCCGCACGTTGAAAGCGCGCTGCGCGAAGCGCTCAGTTACGGCGTTGATGAGGCCGTGATGGTGAGTGACCGCGCCTTTGCCGGCGCCGACACGCTGGCAACCGCGGTAACGCTGGCGGCAGCAATTCAGCATATTGGGGAACCGGACATCGTCCTCATGGGACGCCAGGCAATTGACGGTGATACCGGGCAGGTAGGGCCTTCCACCGCCGAGAAGCTGGGAGTTGCGCATATCACCGAGGTCAAGAAAATCGAGACGGTCACCGACGGTGTTGCCACGATCCAGCGCATGCTGGAAGACGGCTACGCGCGAATCGCGGTGAGGTTGCCGCTTCTGATAACGGTGGTGAAAGAGATCAACGAACCGCGTCCGGCATCGTTCAAGGGTAAGCTGCGGGCAAAGAAGGCGGAGATCCGCACGCTGAGTCTGCAGGATCTTGGGCTGACGCCTGAAAGCGTCGGGCTCACCGGTTCGCCTACGCGAGTGATGAAGATCTTTTCGCCACCCAAACCAACCGGGGGCAAGGTGTTCAACGGCGACGCGCATACCGCGGTAGCCGCGTTGATCAGCGAGCTCAAGAAGGCCGGGCTGGCTCTGAAGCAGCCGTCCGGAGACTGAGAGAGGAGCGTATGGAAGGCATCACCGTTCTGGTTGACAAGTGTGTCGGTTGCAAGTTGTGCATCAAGACCTGCCCGTACGACGCAATAGACCTCGTTGACAAGAAGGCGGTTATCAACGACCGCTGCACCCTGTGCGGCGCCTGCGTGGAGGCGTGTCACGCCTACGGCGCGATTGTGATCGAGGGCTGGGAACCGGTTCAAACCGGCGATCTCTCGATCTATACCGGCATCGCGGTCTACGTTGAACACCGACACGGCAAGCTCGTGCCGATTGTGCCGGAGATAATCGGCGCCGCGCTGGAGTTGAAAGAACAGTTGGAAGGACAGGTCAAAGAACAGAGCGGTGGCGATACGCCGGTTGCCGCGCTGCTGATTGGCTCGGGGGGCTCCGGCCTCGCGCAGGAACTCATAGAGTACGGCGTTGACGAAGTCTGGCTGGTGGACCATCCCGACATTCACGAGCTGGCCGAAGACACTATCAGTGACGTGGCGGTGCAGATTATCAGTGAAAAGAAGCCGGCCATCGTGCTGGGAGGCGGCACGGTGATCGGGCGATCGCTGCTGCCGAGCATCGCTTCGCGGTTGCGCACCGGACTGACGGCCGACTGTACCGAGTTGACCATTGACGCTGAGTCCGGGTTGCTGCGGCAGACCCGGCCCGCGTTCGGCGGCAATATCATGGCAACCATACTATGCGAGAACTCGCGGCCCCAGATGGCAACCGTGCGGCACAAGGTGATGAATCCGGCGCCGCGTCGGCCCGGGCGAGAGGGAACGGTGGTCACGTTTGACGTTCCGGTTCAGCCGTCCCGCTTCGAGATGCTGGAGTTTGTGGCCGAGGAAGCCTCAGCGGTCAACCTTGCCGACGCCGAGTTCATTGTGTCCGGCGGGCGCGGCCTGGGCGAGCCCGCCAACTTCCGCTACGTGGAGGAGCTGGCGAAGGCGCTCGGCGGCGCGGTGGGCGCGTCGCGCGCGGCGGTGGACGCCGGCTGGATCCAGTATTCGCACCAGGTGGGACAGACCGGCAGGACGGTCAAGCCGCAGATCTATGTGGCGTGCGGCATCTCCGGCGCGATTCAGCACCAGGTGGGGATGAAGTCGGCCGATGTGATTATCGCCATAAACAACGATCCGGACGCTCCGATCTTTTCCATCGCGCACTACGGTGTCCAGGGCGATCTGTTCGAGGTGATACCGGAGCTGGTTCGCCAGCTGAAAGAGACGGCGTAGGAGGCGCAGCGTGTCGCAGCAGAACTCGCCGCGAGATCGGCAAGACAGTGCGCAGTCGGGCTCGCACACCGGTGCGGAGTCGGGTTGGCCGACCGGTTCGCAGTCAGGCTCACCGACGGACGGGGGGCCGGAGGTCTGGTCCGTGTTTGAGCGGTTTCGGCTGACCGGCAGGACGGCGCTGATTACCGGCTCTTACCGCGGGCTGGGACTTGTGCTCGCCGAGGGGCTGGCGCAGGCGGGCGCTCGGGTAATCCTCAACGGCAGAAATCGTGAGGGGCTGGAGCGGGCGGCCGATCGCTTCACCGCCAGGGGCTATCAGGCGGGGTCCTCTTGCTTTGACATCGGTGACGAAGCGCAGGTTGACGCTGCGCTGAGCGAGCTCGAGGAGCGCTACGGAGGCGTTGACATTCTGGTGAACAACGCCGGAATCCAGCGGCGTGAGCGGCTTGAAGACGTCGATCTCGCAACCTGGCGCCGGATCCTCGACACCAACCTGACCGGCGCTTTCATTGTGGCACGCCGGGTCGCCGCGCGCATGATTCGGGAGCGGCGCGGCAAGATCGTAAATATCTGTTCGCTGGCCTCTGAGCTGGGCCGGCAGGGCATCGGCCCCTACAGCGCGGCCAAGGGCGGACTAAAGATGCTCACGCGAGCTATGTGCGCCGACTGGGCCGCACACAATATCCAGGTCAACGCCATCGGCCCCGGCTTCTTCCTGACCGAACTCACCCAGGCACTGGCTGACAACCGTGACTTCAATGCATGGCTCACCGCGCGGGCTCCTGCGGGCCGCTGGGGCGAGCCTCGCGAGCTGGTTGGAGCGCTGCTGCTGCTGGCTTCTTCAGCCGGAGACTACATCAACGGCCACATGATCATGGTTGACGGCGGTGTCCACGCGGTCATGTGAACTCGCGCTCGATGTCGGCGAGAGCGCGGCTCAGTTTCTGCTGCTCGATCACCAGCAGCTCTCCCACCCGTTCCGCGGCAAGTTCAAACTGCCCGAAAAGCATCTCGCGACCATCCACCGACGGCCGGCCGGCTTCGCGGGCGGCTGCGGCAAACAGGCCGTTTGCCCCGTAGCGGGTGTCGGCACAAAGGCAGTCGGGCGGCAACCCCGCGATCTGCTGCGCCGAGAGCGGCGTGGAGACGGTGATCGCACTCACGATGATGTCGCTGTTGCCGGCGCTCTGTTCCACGAGCTCCCAACCGCCTGAGCGGATGCGTCCCGGAGGCTGAACCAGCGGTTCGAGCAGCCGCTGCAGTTTGGCGGCGTCCTCGGCGATGATATTGGCTATTGTCAGACCGGTTCCGGCCGCCGCGAGCTCATACCCAATCGAGGCTGCC
>PWMO01000346.1 GCA_003558175.1 Spirochaetaceae bacterium | reverse complement strand
GGCGCGAGCGGCCAACGAGCAAGCACGCCCGGCGGTGCTGGATATTACGGTAGACGATGAGCTGCCGCAAGGTTTCGAGCAGTACCACAAGGAGCTGCTGCCGGTGAAATGAGCGCGCGACAACAGGCCGGCGCTGCACACGGCCAGGGTCGTGGACTGCCGGCGCTGCACACGGTGGCGCTACGACTGTCTGTTCGACCACGGGCGGTGGGCGTACGCCAGCGGTGAGTCAGCAACCTGAATCCAGCCGCACTCGTCGCACGTCTGCTCGATGCCGGGTGCTCACGTGCGGTCCCGGCATGGTCTGATTGTATCGAAGGCACTCCTCGGTTTCCAGCACCACGAGTAGCGCAGACTCAATCCGAACCGGCAAAGCTGCCGAAGCGCCAGGGCCACCAGAGCAACCCTTGACAACAATTACACTATAATGTAAATTAATCTCAGATCATTTAAAATTAATGCTTCTGGTCTGCTCGGCAGCGTCACAGCTCACGTTCCGTTCCATTGCCGCACAAAGCCACAATATCGTGGCGCTGCTACCAGCGCCTCAACGGCGGCGTCACCTGTTGCATCCCGTCAGTCCCGCGAGAGCAGAACCGTTCAGCATTCGGACGACCTACCGTCCGCTGGAGGAACAAATGACAAACGGCCAGACAACCCGGCCGGCCGAGTTACTGCTCGTCAGCGGCACAGCGGAGCCGGAACCATTCTCCTCCCAACTGCGTGCTGCAGGTTACCGGGTGTTCGACGTGCCGAACATTGAGCACGCCATTGAAGTCCTGGCAGACCGCAACACTATACGTGCGGTGGTGATTGCAGACACCCGGCGCAACAGCAGCAGACAACAGCGCGATGAGACCGCGCGAAGAATTGCTGCGGTGCGCACTCTGCCGGCCTGTTTTCTCGTTACTGGTCCGTCACAAGCTACATCAGAGGCAGAGGACACGCCTACAGCGAAGACCGACGGGCGGCACCAACCGCCGGCCGCGGGCGCTCCCGCGATGGCGGAAACCGACCAATCCGGGCTGCTCGACGCGCTCGACGGTGCACTCAGGCTGTTTGGGCAGCAGCAGTCCGCTGCGCCACGCCAGGGCACCGGGCAGCTTGACCTTCAGTCAAGTGACGTGGAAGCGGGCGCCTCGCAGCCCGATTACCGGGCCATACTCGACGCCATGAATGATACCGCCTGGGTGATTGATCTCGAGGGCCGCTTTGTTGAAGTCAATCAAGCTGCAACTCGCGCGCTCGGGTACTCGCGAGCCGAGCTGCTCTGTATGGGTCCCGAAGATATCGACGCGGCAATCGGCACGGCCGAAATACGGGCGCTAATCCGCAGTATGCCCGCCGACGGGGTGCAACGGTTCGAGACCAGGCACCGGCGCAAAGACGGCAGCGAGGTTGCGGTGGAGATCAGCTCCAGTCTGGTATGCCGTGACGGACTTCCGGCAATCCTCAGCGTAGCGCGTGATATCACCGAGCGCAAAGAAGCCGAGCTCAGTGTCAAAGCTCACCTGCACGAGAAGGATACCCTGCTGAAGGAGCTCAATCATCGCGTACGCAACAACATGACCATCATTGCCAGTCTGCTCACGCTGCAAGGCAACAACACTACCGACGCTGCTACGATCAGCGCACTGAGAGAGGCCGCCTCGAGGATCCAGGCCATGCAGCTGCTGCATGAGAAGATGAGCATGGCTCATGCGGCGGCGCACACAGACCTGGCCGATTACCTCGATCCACTGATTGACGGGGTTATGGCGCTGTTTCCATCGTCCACGCCCGTCACAGTCGAAAAGCAACTGGAGCACGTGGCGCTGGGCTCGCGGCGGGTATCGTCGTTGGGGCTGATTGTGAATGAGCTCCTCACCAACGTAATGAAGCACGCCTTCCGCGGCAGAACCCGCGGCCGCGTCCGCATAACCGCCGGCACCGACGGCGGCAGGCTGATACTGGAAGTAACTGATGACGGTGTCGGGTCTGCAGCAATGATTGAACCGCCGGCGGGCGCAGTCGGCAGCGCTGTGGCAGGCGGCGCGACGTCGGGCAGCGCTCCGGCCGACGACCTCCCCGCTCCGACGCTCGAGCTCGGCCGCGAAACGGACAGCCCGGAGACCGTGCAGACCGGCCTGGGGTTATCTCTGGTCCAGCTTCTTGCCGAGCAGCTCGGCGGCAGCGTTACGATGACCTCAGACAACGGCACACAGACTCGCATCGTAGTTCCACTCGGGTAACCGTGAGTCGCAGAGGGTGCAAAAAAACTCCCGCTGTCGTCCTTTCTTTTGTTTTCTTCTCGATTTTGCTTTTTCTTTTTCTTGTTTTGTTTTCTTTTTCATGGTAGACTGACCGCAGGCTTGAGAGTTTCCGTCTAACCAATTCGTAACACGCAGCAAACGCCTTTCTGACCGGGATGCAGCGAAATTGGTTACTGAACTGAACTCAACGCAAGGAGGAAGAGTATGGGTAAAAGGGTGTTAGTGATGGCCATGGCCCTCGTCGTCATGGCGGCGGTGGCCTTTGCGGCGGGGCCGCCGGAGGTGGAGTGGCCCGATCCTGACCAGACGATCAGCATCGTTGTGCCCTTTGGCGCCGGTGGAGGAACCGACCTGATTTTCCGTGAGCTCGTTGACGAGATGAACAATCACACCGACGCCACCATAATTGTCGACAACATCGGCGGAGCCGGGAGCGCCACGGGCACCAACGAGGTACTCAATCTGCCCGCAGACGGCTACACGGTGCTCGCAAGCGGCGCGCACACCGTAACCGCCACGCTTCAAGGGTTGACCGAGGGGTACCGGCGGCTCGAGGGAATCATTGGGCTGAACTGGGATCCCTTCATTGTTGCCGTGCACCGCAGCAAACCGTGGGAGTCATTTGAAGAGGTGGTCGCGGCCGCGCAGGAAGACCCCGGCGCCATCAGCTTCGGCAATGCAGGCATGGGTGGAGCCACCGGCGTGCTGACCGTCGGAATGGACATCTACTTCGACAACATCTTTAACGTGACGCCGTTTGACGGTGGCGCGGACCTGATCGCAACTGCTCTCGGTGGCGACGTAGACCTCGGTGTGTTCTCGCAATCGGAGATCCAGCAGCACCGCGGCGAGTTACGCCCGTTGATGATCGTGCACCCGCAGCGCAGCCTTATCCCCGATCTCGCCGACATCCCCACCTACCGCGAGCTTGGCTTTGAAGGGATGCGGGTCCCATACGGCTCGTTCCGGTCACTTTCGGTACGTGAGGGAACACCGGCGGAAGCCAAAGAGGCGCTCGCAGACATCGCCACAGCCGCTTTTGAGTCGCAGCGTTTCCAGGATTACATGGTGCGCATGGGTCTGCTTCCCGAATACCACCGGCTCGAAGCACTGGATGCGTACTTCGGCGAGCTCGATGCTACATTCGCCCCGATTCTCGAAGCCGCCGGCCTGCGAGCCGACTAGGCAGCCGTATGGCGTGCTTCTCACCGCAGTTATGATGCATTCATGAAGCTGTTATGAAGAAACAAGTCGGACTGCGAGTCATGCCGCTGGCATGGCTCGCGTTCTCCATCATCTACCTGCTCTTCGCCCTGTCGATAGAGCCTCGCCGGATGCCCGCCGACCGTGAAGGCTGGGATCCGGGGAGCAACGCGATCCCGGTTGGCATCGGGTACGTCATGGTGGCGGTCTCAGCCTACCTGGTGATCACCGACCGCAGAAAACCCGCCAAAGCGGTGCCGGCCGGGGAAACACGCGCCGCGAAAGAAGGCGCT
>PWMO01000217.1 GCA_003558175.1 Spirochaetaceae bacterium | reverse complement strand
TGTGCTCGCGACCGGATTTGTGGGAGCATTTCTGGCCAAAATGCAGGGGTTCCAGGTCTGGCTGCGGATCCAGCACGAGATCAACGCCGGACGGTTTCCGGCTACATCTCTGCTCGATGGACTGTTGCTGTTTGCCGCCGGCATGCTGCTGATAACACCCGGGATACTGACCGACATCGTGGGCTTCTTGCTGATCATACCGGCTACGCGGACCCCCATTCGTGAATGGGTAGCGGCGAAGCTGCGGCGCATGATCAATACCGGCACGATCCAGATCCGCGGCTTCATGATGTAGGAGCACGATGTAGCCGCGGACTCCGAAAGGGTCCGAAGGAATTCGACGGCACCCGGCAAGACGCCACTGGTACAGCGTCCGTCAGAAAGCAGCGGGGCACAACGCCGCGGGGCAAGACACCCCTGGACGAAACACTCTGCGTCGACCCGCGCCCCGGATAGAAAGCTCTGCGTTGACCCTTTGACAGGCGTCGGATATCATGCGCTCTATGAGCAAGTACCCCTTCAAGGACATCGAAAAAAAGTGGCAGTCGTTCTGGGAGAAAGACCGAACTTTCCGGGTTACAGAAGACCCGGCTATTCCGCCTGAAAAGCGAAAGTACGTTCTCGATATGTTCCCCTACCCCTCCGCGGCCGGGCTGCACGTCGGCCATCCCGAGGGCTACACGGCAACCGACATCTACTGCCGTTTCCTGCGCATGAACGGGTATGCAGTGCTCCACCCAATGGGCTTTGACAGCTTTGGGCTACCGGCAGAAAACTATGCCATTCAGACCGGAACTCATCCGCGCCAGACAACCGAGGCCAACATAAACCGCTTCCGCGAACAGATAAAGTCGTTTGGCTTCTCGTACGATTGGGATCGCGAGATCTCAACGCATGAGCCCGACTACTACAAGTGGACGCAGTGGATCTTCCTTAAGCTTTTTGAACGGGGCCTGGCGTACGTTGCCGAACTGCCGGTCTGGTACTGCGAAGCGCTCGGCACGGTGCTCGCCAATGAGGAAGTACTGACCACTCCCGACGGCCCCCGCTCGGAGCGAGGGAACCATCCGGTGGAGCGAAGACCGCTCCGTCAGTGGGTGTTGCGCATAACGGAATATGCCGACCGCCTCCTCAACGACCTGGAGAAGCTGGACTGGCCGGAATCGATCAAGGCGATGCAGCGCAACTGGATTGGGCGGAGCGAAGGCGCCAACGTCAAGTTCCCACTCGCCGGCGACGGCGACGCGATTGAAGTTTTTACCACCCGGCCCGACACCCTGTTCGGTGCAACCTACATGGTGCTCGCGCCGGAACACCGCCTGGTGAAACAGGTCACAACGGACAAGCAGCGCGCCGAAGTCGAGGCCTACGTTGAGCAGGCGCGGCTCAAGTCGGATCTGGAACGGACCGACCTCGCCAAGGACAAGAGCGGCGTGTTCACCGGAGCGTACGCCGTAAACCCGGTGAACAACCAGCAGATCCCGATCTGGATCTCGGATTACATCCTGCTCTCCTACGGTACCGGCGCCATCATGGCGGTTCCGGCGCACGATACACGAGACTGGGAGTTTGCGGTTGCTTTCGATCTGCCGATCGTACAGGTGGTGGAACCGCCTGCTTCTGCGTATGTCGCCCGTGACGAATCCGGTGCTCCGGCCGAGGCGTTCACCGGCGAGGGCACGGCGATCAACTCCGGTGAGTTCAACGGCCTCGAAACCGCCGAGTTCAAGCGGCGGATCACCGAGTGGCTGGAGGAACGTGGGCTCGGGCGCAAGGCAGTGAACTACAAGCTGCGCGACTGGATCTTCTCTCGACAACGCTACTGGGGCGAGCCGATTCCGCTGGTACACTGCGGCGATGAGATCGTTCCGTTGCCGTACGACGAACTGCCACTGAGACTCCCGGAAGTCGAGAGCTACAAACCCAGCGGCACCGGTGAATCCCCTCTGGCCAAGGTGGAGGAGTGGGTCTTGACCGGCTGCCCCGACGGGTCTGGAGCAGAGGGACGTCGCGAGACCAACACCATGCCGCAATGGGCCGGCTCCTGCTGGTATTACCTGCGCTACCTCGACCCGCACAACGACACTGAGCTTGCCGGCCGCGATAAAATCGATTACTGGATGCCGGTGGACCTCTACGTCGGTGGAGCCGAGCACGCCGTACTGCATCTGCTGTACGCGCGCTTTTGGCACAAGGTTCTCTATGATATCGGTGTGGTGAACACGGACGAACCGTTCATGCGCCTGGTAAACCAGGGGATGATCCTTGGCGAAGACGGGATGCGGATGTCCAAGTCGCGCGGTAACGTGGTCAACCCTGACGACGTAGTTGAAGCGTACGGCGCAGACACGCTACGCATGTTTGAGATGTTCCTGGGTCCGCTCGAAGCGGAGAAGGCGTGGACAACCGGCAGCATCAGCGGGGTGCACCGCTTTCTGGATCGAGTCTGGCGCCTTTCCGACCGCGGACTGCAGGAAGGCCCGGCGCCCGACCACATTCAGCGGCAGCTACACAAGACCATCAAGAAAGTGACGCACGACACCTCTCGGCTCGAGTTCAATACGGCGATCGCCCAGATGATGATTTACGTTAATGAGCTGTACAAGGAGCCGGTCCTGCATCGGTCGGCATGGGAGCCACTGGTACTCATGCTGTCACCCTACGCACCTCACCTGGCCGAGGAGCTGTGGGAAAAGGCCGGAAATGCTCCGTCGATTGCGCACCGGCAGTGGCCGCAATGGGATGAAGCGCTTACCCGAGACGAACAGGTCACCGTGGTGGTTCAGGTCAACGGCAAGGTTCGTGCCCGGCTCGAGCTTCCGACCGACACGCCCGAGAAAGAACTCACTTCACGCGCCATGGGCTTGAAGCGCATCGCCGATTTCATCGACGGCAAGGACATCGTCAAAGTAATCACCGTCCCCAACAAGCTGGTGAACATCGTCGTCAAGTAGCTTCCACCGCTCGGATGCGCCTCCGCCGTCCGGATCGGCACCCTACCGGCCGGCGGCTTTGGTGCCGCGGCGGCTTTGGTACCGCGGCTTCAGCACGGTGAGTTCGGTGCCGCAGCTCCAGCCGAGCGGCTTCGTTTCGGCGCGCTCAGCGGTGGTGCAGTGCCCATCGCGTTGTCCCGTCCGCAGCGACTGCTGCGGTCAAGACCTTCCTCCCGGACTCGTGAAAGTACCAGTGCAGCCCTCTGGTAAGACTCAGGTTCAGTTCGCCGGATGCGCCGATGCCGACGGCAGTTACGGGCGGCACCAGGAGGTTGTGAGAAAACCATCGGCCCGGCTTCACGGCGGCGTTCAGCTCAGCAGTCTCGGCCGGACGGATTGCGGTCACTCGAAACGAACCCGCGAGCAGCAGATCCAGCAACGCCTCCAGATCTGCACACCACGGATCTCCCGCGGTTCGCGCGAGTAACTCGTCGTGCAGCCGCAACGCGCTGTAGCTGCGCGGCGATCCGGTGCGTGCAGTGACACCCCGCATCAGGTGGGCCGCCGGTCCGGCCTCCCAGGTGAGTCGTAACACGCCGTTGCCGATCACCTGGCGCGGGAAAACGGCGCCTCCCGGCAGCAGACGATACGCCTTTGTTCCGGATGCGGAAGGCGGAATCACCGGATAGACCAGCACCGGCACGTTCTGCATTTTTGGCAGCGCAATCACCGGTGAACGGTCTGCCGAGCTCAGCCGGCGCGTGCGAAGCCGCCCCTCCCGGTCAAACCATTCAAGGTGGTAGTACGCGTCGAGCTC
>PWMO01000096.1 GCA_003558175.1 Spirochaetaceae bacterium | reverse complement strand
TAATCTGTCGCGAGCGAGCCGAGGAGACGCAGGTGCGTTTCTGGGCCGACGAGTTCTCCGCCTGGGGACTGCGTGTGCTGGAGATGACCGCCGCCGAGCATGACGAAGAGGCGGCCTACACGCAGGGGATCACGCACTTCATCGGGCGGGTGTTGCGCGAACTGGAGGTAAAGCCCAGCGAGATCGGCACGCTCGGGTACCGCAAGATTCTCGAGGTGGTCGAACAGACCTGCAACGATCCGCTGCAGCTGTTTCTGGACCTGCAGCGCTACAACCGGTTTACCGCCGGCATGCGGCGCGAGCTCGTGGGCGCCTTCAATCGCGTCGTTTCCCGGCTCGGGCCGCAGTGGAACGCCCCGGACAATCGGCCGGTGCACGGCGATGCCGGCCACAGCGACCCGAACCGCACTGATGCCGGTCACGGTCATATTGACAGCGGCTCGACGGCGCCATAGGATACAGGCATGGCAGATCTTCGTCTTAAACTGATTGATGAAGCCGATATCGACACCGTGTTTGCAGATGACGTGGAGTTTGAAGGCGAGCTGGCGTTTCAGGATCCCGTCCTGGTGAAGGGGCAGATCAAAGGCAGACTGCAGTCGGCCGCCGATGTTTACATCAGCGAGCAGGCGCGGGTTGACGCCGAGCTGGCTGCCGAGGTTGTCTCGGTGAAAGGGGAGTTGCGCGGCGACGTCTATGCGCGCCGCAAGCTCGAGCTCTTCTCTTCCGGCAGAGTTGACGGAACGGTCCGCACACCGGACCTGATCGTGCAGAGTGGCGCGGTTCTCAACGGAACGTGCCGCATGGACGGCGACCCAGCTGCCGGACCGGCAGAGACCGCCGCATCCACCGCATCCGCAGCATCACGGGGAGATTGAGCGTATGGGTTTAGCTCGAAGCTTACGCCGTTTGGGTCGAGATCAGTGTGGAGCCGGTGGCGCAGCGGTCCTGCTGCTCATGCTTTCTGTCTTTACCGCGGTGCAGCCGGTTGAGGCCCAGGAGCCTCCTGACGCGCTGCAGGCCTACCGCGACGGGCAGTACCAGCGCGCGGTACAGATTACGCTGGAAGAGATCGCGGCGATGCCGCGCAATATGGACGCCTACTCGGTGCTCGGCTGGAGCCTGCTCGCGCTCGGGCGCGACCAGGACGCAGCAGACTACGCCACCCGTGCGCTGGCCGTTTCGCCGTTCGATGCACGGATCATTCATATCGCCGGCACCGCGCACTTCAATCTCGGCAACGATCTGGACGCGTTGCGCCTGCTGGAGCAGTACGCGCAGATCCAGCCGAACGGCCCGCAGATTGGGCCGGTCTACTTCATGATGGGCGAGATCTTTATCCGGTTTGGCGAGTATCACCACGCCGATATCGCCCTCACCACGGCGCTCCATCATCGCGACAACAATCCCCAGTGGTGGAGCCGCCTGGCCTACGCGCGCGAGCAGGCCGCCGACTACCAGCACGCGCTTGCGGCGTACGACCGCGCGCTCCAGTTGAACCCCGGACTGCAAACCGCCGTTCAGGGGCGAGCCCGCGTCCAGCAACAGCTCGGCGGCTGAATCGGCCGCCGGACCAGCGCCGGCCGCGCCGTTGCTTTACCGGACGCCACCCCTGAACCGAAAAACCGCGTGAAGAACTGGTATTCGCCGATTTTTGCAGTATAATAAAGATATTAGCTATATCTGAATTTACTGCATCGGAGTTTTATAGTTGTATCGATTGAGTGTTCTGGCCGCTATTGCTTTTCTTGCCGCCTCACCGCTGTTCGGCAATAGTTCTACCGCCCAGAGTCCCCTAGTTCCGCTTGACCCGGTTGTGATGGCACAGGGCGGCTCGTACGCCGCCGTCGCGCGCGGGTACTCGACGCTGTTCAGCAATCCGGCCGGGTTTGCACGCACCGAGGGCGAACTCACGCTGCTGTCGGCAACCATGTGGGTGCACAGCGACCCGCGCGCCGTGATCCCGGCAACCCGTGCGCTGTTTCGAGGCAGCCTGAACGGAGACGCTGGACGCATAGAAGAGCAGTTTGCCGGAGGCGGCTTCGGCACCGGCGGTGCCGCCGGCATCGGCTATGTGGGTAACAATGTCGGCATTGGGTTCTCGGCGGTGTTTGACTCGTTTTTTCGGGGCGATCAATTCCCCTCGGCCTCGGACACCGGCAACCTCAGCGGTGTGATTGCTTCGGAAATCAGTATCATCGGCGGGTTTGCCGTTCCGTTTTCGCTTGGATCCGCCCGCGTGTCGGTAGGTGCGGACGTTCGGCCGTTTGTGCGCGCCTACTCGCTGGTGGACGATCCGGCGCTCACCGCGGGAATGATAGCGCGCTATCTCGGCGTTGCCGCGCATGCCGACGCCGATGAAGATTTCATGGACAACACACCGGTACTGAACGGGTTTGGCATCGGGCTCGATCTGGGGGCGCTGCTTGAGTGGCCGCAGGCCACCGTTGGGCTCACGCTGCGGGACGTAGGCGGCACCGATCTCAACTACTCGGAGCACAGCCTGGCCGAGGTTCGGCGAGCCATGATGGGAGGCTCGCTGCCGACACCGGCGCGTTCCGGCGACCCGGGCTACATCAGCGAGAACTACTACGTACCGATGACGGCAAACGTTGCGTTTGCCTACCATCCGCAGCTCAGCGGCTTTGGCCGACGGCTTGACCCGGTGGTGCACATGGAAGTGCGCGACCTGTTCCACATTGCCGACCACGATTCCGCCTCAGGTGCGCTGTTGCACCTGCACGCTGGGACACAGATTTCTCTCTGGAACAGCGTTGCGCTGCGGGCCGGGCTCTACCAGGGCCACCCAACCGTGGGAGCCGGGCTCTCGCTGGGATTTCTGGATATCAACGCGGCGCTCTTTACCCGTGAACTTGGCCGCTATCCGGGTGACGCACCGTCTTCCGGGGCGTCGCTGGAAGCAGCCTTTCGCTTCTGATGCGCTTCTGACCGGGCGGGTCGCTCGGATTTTTGCGGGTTGGCACCGATAGGTAGGTGAAGACGATGAACACAACGGCACGGTGCATGTTGCCCGCAGCGCTCCTTTTGCTTCCTTTGCTGCTGCTTGGAGGCTGCGAGCAGTTCTTCTCGACCAACCTGTTCGCGGGATTGGAACGGGATCCGTCGCAGCTTTCGTTCGAGCAGCAGGTAACGTACGCCCGCAACGCGCTGTCGTCCAACGACACCAGGGTTCAGGCCAAAGCGTATGACGCACTGGCGGACTCGCTCGCCAGGCGCAATAACAGCGATCCCGAACTGAACTCGCTGGCCGCAAATCTGGCAATCGGCGCGTCCGGCCTTCCCAAGCTGCTTGGTGACTTTCTCTCGCTCGCGTTCGATGATGCCTTCGATTCAACCACTGAGCTGGCAGATCGGCTCGATCCCAAACTGGGGAAGGTCAACTACGGCTATATAGACCAGGCCGTCGCCCAGATCGACGCTGTGGGGCAGAACGGCGGAACGCCGAGCGAACAGCAGTACATCCTGGCGCTCGCCGGCCTGGTGATGAAGGCGGGAAACGAGGGAGACGGGATTGCTGACCCGGCCATCGACTGGACCGAAGTCAATGCTCTTCTGATCGAGGCCGAGGCCGACCATCAGGATTCGGACTACGTGGCGCAGTTCCGGACACTGATATCGTAGCTCAATGGCAACGAAGAGAGGGAACGTTGTGTTGACCCGGCACCTGCCGTCATTGCTGACTCGAATCACGTTCCTGCTGCCGGCTGCGCTGCTGTTCTGTCTTCCGGCTGCC
>PWMO01000247.1 GCA_003558175.1 Spirochaetaceae bacterium | reverse complement strand
GCTTCAGCTGCTCCAGTAGGAGTTGCTCAGGTTACTGCCGGGGGCAGCCCAGAAGGGCTGCCTTTTTTTTCGTGTGCGCCCGGCAGGGCGCTCGACCGCCGTAGCCAGCGTCGTCCCTGACGCCGCAGCCCGCGACGCCCGTGATACCGCAGCCCGCGCCGTCCCCGACGCCGCCTCCTTGCAGTGACGCGTCGGCCCGCGCATAATGGGCAGATGCCACGGGTTCCCACTCGCATCAGACCGATCGGCTCTATCCTGGCGGAGGCCGGGTATCGCTGCTACCTCGTGGGAGGCGCGGTTCGGGATATGCTCGCCGGCCGACCGGTCTCCGATCTGGACCTCGCCACCGACGCCGAACCGCGCGACGTGATGCGGCTCTTCCGGCGCGTAATCCCAACCGGCGTCGAACACGGCACGGTAACCATCCTGTTCAAGGGTCAACAGTACGAAATCACCACGTTTCGCACCGAAGCGGACTACAGCGACGGCCGGAGGCCCGATTCGGTCGCGTTTGCGCCAACAATCGAGGAAGATCTCGCGCGGCGCGACTTCACCGTCAACGGGATGGCTATTGATGTGCAGAGCGGCACGCTGGTCGATCCGTTTGACGGTGCCGGCGACATCCAGCGTCGAGTCATTCGCGCCATCGGGGAGCCTCGGGACCGGTTCAGCGAGGATTCGCTGCGCGTCTTGCGCGCGATCCGGTTTGCCGTGCAACTCGATTTCTCAATAGAGGCGCGTACCCTCGCCGCCATCCGGGAGTCCGGCGCGGGAATCGCGCGGGTTTCGCTGGAGCGGATTCGCGACGAGCTGCTGAAGATGCTTCAGGCCGGGGACGCGGCACGAGCGCTGCGCCTGATGCGGGAGACCGGACTGCTTGAGTACGTGTTGCCGGAGTTGCTCGAAGGAGTTGGCGTGGCGCAGGACAGCGAGGCTGCACCGGATGTGTTCGAGCATCTGCTGTTGTCGACCAACGGTGCGGCGGCGGAGCGGCCGGACATCCGCCTCGCGGCGCTGCTGCACGATATCGCCAAGCCGCGCACGCGCGTTGAGGACGAAGACGGAGCGGTCCATTTCTACGGACACGACGAACAGTCGGCACAGATGGCTGTTGAGATTCTCGGCAGGCTGCGACTGCCGAAGCGCGAGATCGACCACGTTGCACACCTTATTCGCCACCATATGTTCAGCTACAGTCCGGAATGGAGCGATGCCGCGGTACGGCGATTTGTGGCGCGCGTGGGACGGGACAAAGTAGACGATCTGCTGCTGCTTCGCGCCGCGGACACGTACGGGAAGCTGGGCGAACGCCGCGCGGATCCTGGAATACGCGAGCTGCGGCGCCGAATAGACCGTGTGCTTGCGCAGCAGTCTGCGCTTACCATCGGCGACCTGGCGCTGGACGGAAACGACTTGAAGCGCGACGCCGGAATCCCTGCCGGGCGTGATATGGGAACCGTGCTGCGATTTCTGCTGGAAACGGTTATCGACGATCCGTCGCAGAACAGCCGCGAAACGCTGCTGAAGATCGCGCAGCGGTTCTATCGCGAACGCATCGCAGTCCCACGAGCATCAGACGCTGAATCTTGACGAGTCGTCCCGCCTTTGACGCGACGCTCTTGAAGTGCCGCGCCGTCCCGACGATCAGCCCGCTTTATGCGGCTTGGTCTTGGCGGTCAGCGCTTCATAGGCTGCCTGCGCCGCGCTCTGTTCGGCACTCTTCTTGTTGCGGCCTTTGCCGGGCCCGTAGGTCACCTCGCCAACCTTGACCTCCATCCAGAAGGTCTTGGAATGGTCCGGACCGGTCTTCTTCACCATGCTGTACTTGGGGTAGGTCTTGAACTGCTTCTGCACCAGTTCCTGGAGCAGGGTCTTGTAGTCCTTACGATGCTTGTTCTCGAGTACCTTGTTTATCTCCGGTACAAGATACTTGAGAACGAACTTCTTGGACGGCCGAAAGCCGGAATCGAGGAAGAAAGCACCGATGACCGCTTCCAGAGCGTCCGCGAGGAGAGCCTTCTTGCTGCGGCCGCCTGAGTACTCCTCTCCCTTGCCGATGAGAATGAAGTTGTCGATGCGCAGTGACCGTGAAATCGCGGCAAGACTGTCCTCCGAGACAACAAACGACTTGATCTTTGCCAGGTCGCCCTCAGCCTTGTCGGTCAGCGTCTCAAACAGGTACTCCGCGACCACAAGCCCCAGCACCGAATCACCAAGAAACTCGAGCTTCTCGTTGTTGCCTACTTCGTTCTGATTCTCGTTGGCATAGGAACGGTGCGAGAACGCCAGATTGAGCAACTCCTGGCTGCGGAACTTGATCCCCGCCTGTTTCTCGAACAGCTGGAGTTCTTTGCGACGCTCACTGTTGATTGGCGGTGGCTGTAGTTCGCCGTAGTTCTTCCCGAAGAGCATGTTCACCACGCGATTCCTTTGAGATCAGTTCTATTCCTGTATAATACTGTTGAAACGGGTGTGGTACAACAGAAAAGCCCGGCAAAGCCGGGCTTCAGGTGGTTACTTCTGCTGGCTCTTCAGGTATTCGAGAGCGTCTCGGACGGTTTCAAACTCGTTTGCTTTCTCGTCGGGAATGGAGATGCCCATTTCCTCTTCGATAGCGTACACAAGCTCGTAGGTGTCCAGGCTGTCTGCGCCCAGATCTTGTCGGAACGATGAGTCCATTGTGATTTTGCTTTCTTCAACTTCCAACTTGTCGGCGATCAGTTTCTTCATTTTCTCGAAGAGTTCATCCATGTTACGTATCCTCCTGCGGTGGTAATTAGCCGAGTTCTTCCGGGTCGAAGATCTTCTTCCCGCGATAAAAGCCGGATTTCATATCCACTCGATGTCGAAGGACAAACTCCCCCGACTCGGCGGACTGTGCCAGTAGTGGTAGGTCCAGTTTACCGTTTATCTGCCGTCTGCGTCTCGTTCGTGCTTTGGATGCCCGTTTCTTGGGTACAGCCATGGTAACCTCACAATTATTGCGTTAGTCGCCGCTAAACTTAGCGTATCACCGGTCTAATGTCAAGCTACGGATCTCAATCGGTCGCCGACCGACTCTTTTTTCCGCTTACCTTTTCGCGCAGGAAGGTTGCCACGGTGGGAGGCACCATGGTTGAGATGTCTCCTCCGAGCCGTGCCAGCTCCTTGATTGCCGAGGAACGCAGCACAAAGTACTGTGGATCGGTCGGGACGAAAAAGGTCTCAATTCGGGGGCTGAGCCCCTTGTTGAGGAGCGAGAGTTCAAACTCGTACTCAAAGTCCTGCAGTGCGCGCACTCCGCGAATCATCACCCGTGCCCCGACCTGCTCGGCAAACTCTACGATCAGGCGGTCCCACAGATGGACGGAAACGTTCTTGTAGCCGCTCATCAGCTCGACCATCATGTCGTAGCGCTCCTGCGCGCTGAAGGTGTAACTCTTGCTGGGATTTGCAGCTATGACCACGTTGATCTCGTCGAAGATCTCCGTACAGCGCTGGATTACGTTTATATGCCCGTTGGTGGGTGGGTCGAAAGAGCCGGGATAGAGTGCGCGTAACATATGGCGCTTAGAATACCGGTACACTCCTCCCGGGTCAACATCCCGTAAGAAGTGGTGCCGATTTTGTTGTTGCCACCCGGCAGCCCCAGCCCCTCACCCCGGCAACCGCGGCGCCCAGCGCCCTGCAGAATGCCGAACCTTACCGGAAGCACCCCACCCCTGATGCCGCCTCACGCCACCAGGTGCTGCGGCAGCTCCCGGCGCCCGAGCGCCACCGTGCGCTG
>PWMO01000007.1 GCA_003558175.1 Spirochaetaceae bacterium | reverse complement strand
TCAGGTGGGGCCGGGGATCGCCGCACATCTCAACTGGCCCCAGGCGACCTGCGTGATGGAAATCGGTCAACCGGCAAACGGCACGCTGACCACCAGGCGCATGCACGAAGACGGCTGGGACCTCTGCTCATTGCGGCTTCCGGCGGTCGTCACCGTGGTGAAAGATATCAATCAACCGCGAGTCCCAACGCTGAAGGGACGGCTTGCCGCCGAGAAGCAGGAGATCCCAATCTGGAAAGCCAAAGAGATCGGCGCGGACCCGGCGCGCATCGGTATTGACGGCTCTCCCACTCGAGTCGTCAAGACAAACCCGCCGGCCGGCAGAGGCAAAGAGAGCGTCAGACTTGAGGGAACCACGCAGCAGAACGTCGCGCGCCTGTTACAGGAGCTTCGGCGGCGCAGTCTCGTGTAAGGAGCAGAGCAACATGATAGCAGATACATCCACCGACCGTGCCGATTACCACAACGTCTGGGTCGTTGCCGAGGTGCTTTCGGGAGAGATCCAGAAGGTAACATACGAGCTTCTGGGAGCGGCACGCGCGCTCGCCGACGCACGCGGCAGCGAACTCTGGTGCGTTGTCCTTGGTCGCGACATACAGGGCCAGGCAGATCGGCTGTTTCATGGCGGCGCCGATGTTGCGCTGATTGTCGACGATCCGGCCCTGGAGAACTTCGTTGATGAGGACCAGGCAGCAATTCTGTCACGGCTGATCAGAACGCACAAGCCGGAGATCGTGCTTTGCGGGGCCACGACTCGCGGACGGGCGCTGATACCGAGGGTAGCCGTCATGACCAACTGCGGCCTCACCGCCGACTGCACCGGATTGTCGATTGACCCGGAGACCGGAGATCTGCTTCAGACCCGACCCGCATTTGGCGGCAACATCATGGCAACAATCCGCTGCTCCAACCATCGGCCTCAGATGGCCACCGTTCGACCGCGGGTCATGAACGAACTCACGCCCGACCCCTCGCGCAAGGGGCGGCTGATTGTGGAAACGCTGCAGCAGAGTGACTTCACCAATCTCAAGACGGTGCTGGAGCTCTTCAAAGACACCGAGAACTCGGTCAACCTGTCCGATGCGCGGTTCATCATTGCCGGAGGCCGCGGGCTTAGAGGTCCTGAAGGGTTCAAGATGCTGAAGGGCCTTGCGGAACGAGTAAACGGCGCGGTCGGTGCCAGCCGGGCCGCGGTAGACTCCGGCTGGGTACCCTACTACCACCAGGTGGGCCAGACCGGTCAGACTGTTCAATCAAGCGTTTACTTCGCGTGCGGAATCTCGGGACAGATTCAGCACCTGGTGGGCATGCAGTCGTGCGACTTCATCGTGGCAATCGACAAGAACCCGGAAACTCCCATGATGCGTCTGGCCGATGTGGCCGTGGTGGGAGATCTGTTTGAGATCATCCCGGAGCTCATCCGGTCCATACCGCAGACCTGACCCAGGAGTCGCCGGTCAGTTATGCCTGGAGTTCAAGCGCAGTAGTTCTCTCAACCGGTCATTGAAGAACCGGTACACGCTGCCGCTCATGCAACCCTGGTATCCGCCCGGGATCGCGCGCAGTTCCACCTGGTCCCTCGCATACGACGGCAACTCCTGAAAGAAATACGAGTTCACGCGACGGAAGACTTCCTCGTTCTCGGTGAACGGGCCGACAATCACGATCGAGTCGGGATAGAGAATCTGGTGCAGATTGAACAGCGCCAGTGCGAAGTAGCGAGTAGCGCGTTCGATTGCGGGATGGCCGGCGATATCGAGTGCGCGCATAGTGCGACCCAGCTCGCGCTCGTCGGTGAGACTGCCCTGAATGGCGTCTGCAATCTCACCGCGAATTGCCCACAGAGCCGCTTCGGTCTCAAGGCAGCCGCGCGCACCGCACTGGCACTCCTTATCATGCTCAGCAGTCAGCCTGGTGTGTCCGATCTCGCAGAAGCGGCCGATGGTAGATCCCATCACCTGCCCCGCCTGCGCGAAGGCAGCTCCAATGCCAAATCCCCAGTGCAGAAACAGCACGTTGCGGTCGCGGTAGCCGGGGGTCTTCTGAACGATGTACCCGAGCTCGGCGTCCTGGATACGATTGATGGTAACCGGCAACGCCAACCGGCGACTGAGAAGCGAGAAGTCAAGGTCTCTTATTCGCCGCCAGCGCGCCGCGGAGATCCATCTGTTGCGTCTGGTAGCCACGGTTCCGATCAGTGATACCGAGACACCGGTGATTTCCGACTCCAAAGGTATCGCGCTGCGCACGGCGCGAAACGAGCGCACGCACGCGTTGAGGAACGCCCGGTTGTCCGCGTCGGGCGACAGCTGTTCCACATGCTCGTACAGCGGCTGCTCCAGCAGATTGATCACCGCTGTTCTCAGTTCACGCGCTTGCACGTACATGGACACCGCAATCAGGCGGTTTTGTTCGACCTCCAGCAACAGCTCAGGCCGCCCCGGGCGATCGTCGCCCACCCTCGCCACCGTCCGCACCAGGCCGTCGGCCACAAGCTCACCAACCGCTCGCGAGACCGTGGTCGGCCTGATGCCGGTCCGTTCCGCGATTGTCTTCCTGCTGCATGGCGCATTCATCGCCAGCTCCTGGAAGACGCGGGCCTTCTCCCGGTCTTTCAGTCGGTAGCGGTCTCCGCTGTGGATGTGCTCAACGGTGCTCAGCAAGATGCACTCCTCATGGTGTAGCCGCACTGTCCTGGATACTCTCCTGGATCACGTCATATCCTCCGGCAGCATTGAAGCCGACTCCCGGTCGAGATACACGTGGGTATCCTCGTGGGTCTGCAGCAGAGAAGCCGGATGCTCCGGCGTCACCGCTGCATCCGGCGCCAGGCAGTTGCGCACCGCCTCGGCCTTGCGCGCCTCGGGGACTACACAGATGATCGTCCGGCTCTTGAGAATCTGACGCATAGACATGGTATAAGCCAGGGTCGGAACGTCCTCAAGCGAGGCAAACCACCCTTCTCCCACCTGCTGCCGTCGGCAAGCGTGGTCGAGCTCTACAACAATAAACGGTATATCGGTCTCGAAATCGGCCGGCGGATCGTTAAAGGCGAGGTGTCCGTTCTCGCCGATACCCACAAACGCAACGTCTATCTCAGCGGCCGCAACCAGCTCCGATAATCGGCTTCGTTCATCTTCCACATCTGTTGCCTCACCGTCAATCAGGTGTGTCTGCCGCGGATGCACCCGCTCGGCGATGTGGTGCTCGATATAGCCGGAAAAACTCGCCGGATGAGACTTCGATATGCCCACGTACTCATCCAGGTGGAAGACTTCGACGCGACTCCAGTCGATGTCGTTTCTGCTGCACAGGCGGTCCAGAAACTGTAATTGCGCGTTTCCGGTGGCAGCAACAATTCGGACGATCGGCTTCTCGGCCAGCGCGCTCTTCAGAGCCTCCGCCGCATGCGCCTCGGCCGCCGCCGCAAGCGCCGCCTGATCCTGATGAACATAGATCTGCATAGTTTCCCCCTCTGATCAATGCGTGTCGATGGTAGAGCCGGTCCAGGCCGGCACTATCCCAGCGACACGGTCTGCTGCAGGTTGTTCGAGCGATAGATCGCATCGACTATTCTCAGTACGTTGTAGCCCGCCTCGGCCGTGGTGGACTGCAGTTGCTCAGCCTCGCCGCGGATGCACGCCAGAAAGTGCCCCAGTTCATCCTTATAGCCCAGCGATTCATTCTCATTGACTGCCGGCCTGGTCCATCCATGGGTGAACTCCGCTTTCTCGACTGCGTAGGAGATTCCATCCTTCGAGAACACCGAGAGCGG
>PWMO01000415.1 GCA_003558175.1 Spirochaetaceae bacterium | reverse complement strand
TGTTCCTCGTGGCGGCGTTCGTGGTGATCGGCACGCTTGTCATCGTTCGCTACTTCCGCAAGACTACCGCTCCGGAGATGCTTTTCTTCGTCATGTTTGTTCTGGCCGCCGGGTTTGATATCTGGAAGGTCGGCCACGTCATCCTGCATCTGGAGACGGTGCCGGTCTATTTTGCGGTTCTGCTGACACGTGTCGTGCACTTCGCGCACCTGTTCGGTGTGTTCTCGCTCTTTATTTCCACGCTCTACCTCGCCGGAATAGAGTACCAGAAGACCGGCACTGCGCTCGGACTTGCCGCGTTGCTCGCGATGACCATCATCTACACTATGCCGGTGGACCACCTGACGCTGAATCCCAACCTCACCCATAAGATAGGCGACGAAACCACTATCCAGTCGGTGATACTGATCCTGCAGCTGCTGTCGGTTGCCAACGTGGTCTATTCGATTGCCTACGAGCGTCACGACGAGTATATACCGCTGCTGCCCGCGGTCATCGCCGCGGTCGCGGGGCGGGAGTTACTCTTCTATCTGCCGTCACTGCCGGCAGCGCTCATAGGGCTGGTCTTGCTCGCCGGAGGAGTCGCGGTCTTTGCGTCGCGGCTTCACCAGATCTATCTGTGGAAGTAGTATCTATCTCTGGAAATGCGCCGAACGCCGCTGCGCGCACACGGCCGGCATTATACGAACAGCAACGCCGCGATCAGTCCAGTGCCTGCCGGAAGGACGAGGTTGTCGAGGTCGCTGGCCGGTGCGAGTTCCAGCAGCGCCGCAGCAGCCGCCACCGCCATCGCTTCAGGCGCGCGGCCGGTGAGCGCGTGTACCACCAGAAAAACCGCAGTGAAGCAGGCCACCGTCCCCTCGACCGTCTTGCCGCCGGTCCGCGGAATCTCAACGGTGCCGAAAAACTTGCCAAAGAGGCTCGCCAGTCCATCACCGAAGGCCAGCGCGTAGATCGCTATTGAGGCCGCCGGATCGGGATAGAGCAGGAGCGCCAGCATCGCGCCCAACCCCAGGGTTATCGGGCCCAGCGTGAACCCACCCTGGTCTCTGCGCCGCGATGCCACCGACGTAATTCTGGAGACGAGCGCCACCTGGTGACCGTGCACGCGCAGCGTTTCACAGTAGGTGTAGAAAAGCGTCCCCACCGACAACAGCGCCAGGGTTGCGCTTACTCCTACCAGCGCCGCCAGGCTGGGAACCAGGGCGATCGACATGTGAATCGACTTTCTTACAATTTCGGTCTGTAACTCATCGGGGAGCGTCAGGCCGCTGAGGCCGATCTGCTGCCGCGAAATCAAAGCTGTTCTATCCATTGAAAACATCATCCTGCTGCGCTACTATACGGCCTATGTCGGCAAGGTTCACCAGCGTGAAGCACTGCCGCCATACGTAATATAGCAAGAACAGTGCCATACGCGCGCTCAATTATGAAGGCTTTTATCGTTCTACAATATAATGCTTTGTGCGCGCGCCGACAATCGCCCGCGTTTGGGGGCGGAAAAACGTATAGAAAAGTGTACGGCAGTCTTCTCGAATGACTATCATGATCGCCGGAATGAACCGTGCCCGCAGTACCCATCGCCCCGATCGTGCCCGCCGCGGGCGTCTCGCCGCGCATGGGCGTCGCGGTTCGCGTGGGGCGAGCGGCTTGAGCGTCTTGCGGGTCCTGAGCGCGCTGCTCGTGCTGAGTATTCTGCTCGCGGCGTGTGCCGGCGGTCCAGAGCCGCGCGAAGAACGCCCGGATCTCTCCCGAACCGCTCCGGATGCAACCGCCGACCCGGGTGCGGCGGCCGATGCATCCACGGAGGACGGGCCGACCGCAGAGGCCGAGGCCGCCAGAGAAGCGGAGCGCGCAGAGACGGATTGGCCCTCGGCGCCGCAGGTGGCGATGCTGCCGGACGATGCCGCCCCAGCGCCGGACGAGGCGGCGGTCGATGGCGCCCTGAACGCCCTGCTTGATCCCGCCCTTATGCCTTCACCCCCGGTGAGCTTTGTCGCGCACGCTGATGCGGTTCAGCTCGAGATGCGGCGGCAAACGGTGGAGACCGCACTGGCGGCGCTTTCGCTCGAGCAGCTCGTCGGGCAGCTGTTTATGCCCGCGTTTCCGGTCAATGAACGGGGGCGGCGCCTGCTGGAGGTGGATGACCGCGCCCGCACCGTTCTGCGGCGCATCCAGCCGGGAGGGGTGCTGCTGCTCGGGCTCAACGTGGCAAACACCGAGCAGCTGGCGCGCTTTATCGCGGACCTGCAGCAGGAAGCGTCGCTGCCGCTGCTGATTTCCATCGATCAGGAGGGCGGTGCCGTCAGCCGTCTCGATGCAGGAGGTGCCGTCCCCGCCACCCGGATCCCGAGTCCGCACGTGGTGGGTGCCGTTGCCGATCGCGACCTTGCGGAACAGCTGGGCGAAGTCATCGGCCGCGAGCTGCGCAGCCTCGGTATTCACATCAACTTTGCACCGGTGGCCGACTTGCGCACCAATCCTGCCAATACGGTCATTGGCGATCGCTCGCTGGGCGGTGATCCGGAGACGGTCGGAGAACTGGTGGCGGCGCTGGTTGCCGGGATGCAGCGCGAGCGGGTTGCTGCCGTTCTGAAGCACTTTCCGGGGCACGGCGATACCTATACCGATAGCCACTACGAGTCGGCGGCCGTGCCGCACGATCTCGAGCGCTTGCTGGCGGTGGAGCTTGTGCCGTTTCGATACGGCATCAACGCGGGTGCCGCCGGCGTGATGAGCGGCCATATCGGCGTACCGCAGATAACCGGCGACGCAGTTCCCGCCACCCTCTCGCCCCACCTGGTAGGTGACCTGCTGCGCCGCGAGCTTCGCTTTGGCGCGCTGGTCTTCTCCGACGCGCTGAACATGCACGCGCTCACGCGCTACTTTCACCGCAGCGAGCTCGCCGTCGATGCGCTCGAAGCGGGGATCGACGTTCTCGTCCACCCGGAACGGCCGCTCGAGGCGTACGAAGCAGTGCTGCGCGCGGTGCAGGACGGCAGGCTCGATCTGCAGCGTCTTGAGCAGTCGGTGCGCCGCATCCTGGAGCTCAAGTACGACCTCGGGCTGCTGCACCACGCGCAGGCAACCGATACCGCCGACAACCCCGGAACGAGCAACCCGGGCGGCGTGAACACCCGGGACGTTACAACGATCCTTGGCGCCCCAGAACACCGAGCCGTAGCCGACGAGATCCTGCGGCGCTACCGCGAGCTCGAGCACGGTCGATAGCAGCGCAACGGACTGGAGTATCATGGAACCGACATACAGCCGCAGACGAGCCGAACCGGACCAGCTTGCCGCCCGGTTTCCCCGCAGCTTCCTCTGGGGCGTCGCCACGGCCTCCTACCAGGTGGAGGGGGCTGTGGAAGCCGACGGGCGCGGGAAGAGCATCTGGGACACCTTCAGTCACACGCCGGGCCGCGTGGCTCACGGGCACACCGGTGACGTGGCGTGCGACCAGTATCACCGCTATGCTGAAGACGTCGCGTTAATGCAGGAGCTGGGCATCGACGCCTACCGGTTCTCGCTCGCCTGGCCGCGGATCGTTCCGGACGGATCGGGCGCGGTGAACGCGGCCGGGTTTGACTACTACAAGCGTCTGCTCGATGCGCTGCAGCAGGCCGGCATCCGGGGCGCGGCGACGCTGTACCACTGGGATCTGCCGCAGGCGCTCGAAGACGCCGGCGGCTGGACCAACCGCGATACGGCGCTGCGCTTTGCCGATTACGCCGATCGCTGTTTTCGCGAACT
The DNA here is from genome assembly GCA_003558175.1 of Spirochaetaceae bacterium. Classification (GTDB taxonomy): domain Bacteria; phylum Spirochaetota; class Spirochaetia; order DSM-27196; family PWMO01; genus PWMO01. The sequence goes on along the minus strand of PWMO01000415.1, from coordinate 30 downwards.
GGGCGACCGGGTGGAGATCTGGTTTACTCT
>PWMO01000108.1 GCA_003558175.1 Spirochaetaceae bacterium | reverse complement strand
TAGCAAACGCCGATCTGGTTCTGCTCTCAGCGATGATTGTGCAGCGGGAATCGATGGAGCGGGTTATCAAGCGATGCAGGCGGCTCAACACCAGGCTTGCCGCCGGCGGGCCCTACCCAACCGCGTGCAGCGACGAGATAGACGGAGTTGACCACCTGATACTGGGTGAGGCGGAGGAAGCGTTCCCCCGGTTCCTTGCCGACTACGAAGCGGGCCGGCCACTGCCTCGCTACGATGGCCCACGGCCGCAGGACCTCTCATGCACGGTCATTCCGCGGTTCGATCTGCTGCAGATGCAGCGCTACGACACGGTACCGATACAGTTCTCCCGCGGCTGTCCCTATGACTGCGAGTTCTGCGACATTGTGCAGCTGTTCGGGCGTACCGTGCGCACCAAGCCGCCGCAGCGGTTTATTGAGGAGATGGAGGCCGCGTGGCGTACCGGATTCCGCGGCTCGATGTTTGTAGTGGACGACAACTTTGTCGGAAACCATCGTCGCGCCAGGGAGCTGCTGCGCGCGGTCATTGACTGGCAGAAGGCTCACGACTTTCCGTTTAATCTCTGCACTGAGGCGAGCATCGATCTTGCGTATGATCGCGAATTGCTCGATCTGATGGCTGAGGCCGGATTTCGCATGGTGTTTGTCGGGCTGGAGAGCCCCGATGAACAGTCGCTCACGGCCACCGGAAAGACGCAGAACCTGCGGCAGGATGTCGTCGAGAGTGTCAGAACGATCCAGCGCACCGGGATTGAAGTAACCGGTGGCTTCATCATTGGGTTCGATGAGGACCCGCCGGACATCTTCGAGCGTCAGATTGAGTTTGTGCAGGAGCTCGCCATACCAACAGCGATGGTGGGACTGCTCATGGCGCTGCCCGGGACCCGGCTGCACCAGCGGTTGCAGCGCGAGAACCGGCTTCGGTCCTCCTCTAACGGGAACAACATCAGCGCCGCTTCGATGAACTTCACTCCTCTTCTGCCGGAACAGCTGATAACCGACGGCTACCGCAGGGTCATGCGAACCATCTACGCACCGCGCAACTACTTCCAGCGCTGTCTCACGCTGCTGAACCTGCTGCCGCAGCGCGCGAGAAGCCGCACCGTGAAGCCGGGCATCGGCTTGCGTGAACTCACTGGAGCAACCCGGTCGGTGTTGCGCCAGACCTTTTCGCGCTACGGACGGCACTACCTTTCGTTCCTGTTTCGCGCGCTGTGGCGCAGGCCGGATCGCATCGTGCACATCTTCACCATGGCAATCCAGGGGCATCACTACATGCAGATGACCCGCACGCTGTTCCCCCAATCGGACGGCGATGGTAGAATCGCATGCAACTGAACCGAAGCACAGGCGTGAGCATCAGACCAGTACCGAGGAGCATCCATGGAGCACGTTCCGTCCGCCGCAGCACAGATCCTGATTGCCGTCATCCCCATCGTGGGGATCGTTATGGGCAGCACCGTGGCATTCTTTTTTCTGCTGTGGAATTACCGCCAGAAAGTGAAGCTGATCGAGCAAGGACTCGTTCCGCCCTCCACGTTCGATCTCGAGACCTTCGCCCTGCTCACCGGACTGCTGAGTGCAGGGGTTGGCGCGGTACTGACGGTCTTCTTCCTGCTGATGGAAGGCATCTCGTACGTCACGCTCGGCGGGGTCATCCCGCTTGCAGTAGGCATCGGTCTGCTGCTGTTTCCGCTGGTGCGCCGGACCCTGTTGCGGAGGTAACGCGTGGCACCGCCTTCGTGCCCGGACCCCGATCTTCCGGTGGTCAACCGGGTGCTCGCCGGCGACCGGGAAGCGTACCGCATCCTGGTGGACCGGTATCAGCGTCAGCTGATGCGGCTGGGATACCGCTTTCACCGCTCGCACGACGACGTACAGGACTTCGTGCAGGAGGTGTTTCTCAAGTGCTTCGAACGGCTGCCCCAGTTTCGCGGCAAGGGACGGTTCTACTCCTGGCTGATGCGAATAGCCTTCAACCACGGCATGGACCGGATCGGAAAACGGCGCCCGGAGATCTGCAGCGAAGAGATCGATTCCGCCGACACCAAGGCCGACCCGGCGCGCCAGGCGCTGCAGGCGCTGGCGCGCCGCGAGCTGCGCAGTGCGGTGTCGCAACTGCCGGTGCAGGTGGCGGCGTGCGTCGACCTCTTTTTCTTCTTCGAGTTGACCTATCTGGAGGTAAGTCGCGCCACCGGAATTCCGGTCAACACGGTGAAGTCGCACGTATACCGGGCGAAAGAGCGGCTGCGAGGAAGCCTGAAGGGCACTGTGGCGGAGGTGTACGATGAACTGTAAGCGCGCGATGAAGTCGTTGCTGCAGCTGGATAACCACCAGGCGCCGGATGGCGCGGTACTGACCCACCTGTATTCCTGCGCACGCTGCAAAGCTGAGTACAACCGGCTGCAGAGCATGATTACCGCGTTGCGGCCGGACCAGGCCACCTTCTGCGAGACCAACGCGAGCTCCGCCCGGATCGCGACGCACGCGCCGGACAACGCATTGAGCGAGCGCATCATGGCGGCGGTAAGACTGGACGGCGCCGAGCTCGCCGCCACCGCGGCCGAAGACGGCCGCGAACGCACTGCAAGCCGGGCGGGCTACGCAAAGTGGCTGGCAAGCGGAACGCTGATCCTGTTTGGAATGGTAACGCTGCCCTACTCCGCGGTGGTGAACTACCTCCGCCAACTGCCCGGCAGCCGCATCGATGTAACGCTGGCAGTGGCGTTCGGCCTGATTCTCAGCGCCTTCATGGGGGCGTTTATCGCGTCACACCTGGAGCATCTGTCGCGCCTGTTGCGACGCGACAGCGCTTCGTGATGGGGCGCTTCTGTCGATCGCGACTCAATCCCGCGAAATCATCTGCTCGAGTTCGTCCTCAAAGAAGAACCGCTCCGATCCGTCGGCAGGACGCAGATCATTGAGCCAGGTTGCGCTTTCGTTCCATTTGGCGAAAAACGGCCGATAGGTCCAGTCGGCACTACGACCCTGCAGGAAACGCTGCGCCATCACGCGCTCACCGCCAAACTGCGCCGGACCGAGGATCTCAACTTTTCCGGCGATCGTTGACATGCTGGGGCCCCGCACGGTACGCGCCAGTCCCGAAACCGCCGAAGCAGCGCCGCGGTAGATCTCCCACGCGCGCACCAGCGGAATAGAGAAGTAGTCCCGGGCACCGGTGTCACGCTCGACAAACATATAGTAGGGAATCATCCCCAGCTCCACCGACTCCTGCCACAGACGCCGCCACACCTCTGAATCATCGTTTATGTGACGGATCACCGGAGACTGCGTGCGGATAACCGCGCCGGTACCACGGATGCGGCGGATTGCCTCACGCACAATTGGGGTGGACAACTCCGCGTAATGGTTAAAATGCGCCATGACGGCTACACCGCGGCCGGAGGCCACGATCTGCTCAAAGAACCGCAGCAGATCGGCGGCGTCGTCATCGGTAACAAACCGCGCGGGCCAGTAGGCCAGCGCCTTGGTTCCAATTCGAATTGTCGACGGTCGTGCCGGCTCGAGCTCCAGCACCGGCTGCAGGTAGCGCCGCAGCACTTCGGTCGACATTACCATTGGATCGCCGCCGGTCAACAGCAGGTCGGTAACTTCGGGATGCGCCCGCAGGTACGCGACCAGGTTTTCGGTCTCGCGGGCGGCAAACTTGTGCTCCGGCATTCCAACAAATTGCGGCCAGCGAAAACAGAAGGTACAGTAGCTGTGACACGTCTGTCCGGCAGCGGGGAAGAAGAGCACCGTCTCGTTGTATTTGTGCTGCGTTCCC
>PWMO01000381.1 GCA_003558175.1 Spirochaetaceae bacterium | reverse complement strand
CGGAGAAACTGGCGCTGCAGCGGGAGTGCGCTGCGTCGCAACCGGAGGTTGCGCTGGTGCACACGCTCGAGCGCTGGGTGCGCGGTGAACGCGAGGTCTCGCAGGCCGGTCAGCGTCACCGTCGCGAAGGCTGGCTGTTCCCGGACGCGCTGGTGAAATGCATCATCGGCCCTTCAACGGTGATGATGCGCCGAGAGCTCTACCGCGCCCTCGGCGGGTTTCGCCCCGACCTCGAAGTGGCCGAGGACTACGAGTTCTGGCTGCGCGTGACCGCCCATTATCCCGTGGCCTACATCGACCGGGCGCTGGTGCAGAAGCGCGCCGGTCACGGCGAGCAGTTATCGGAGAAGTACGGCCATATCGAGCAGTTTCGTATCCGCGGGCTCGAGCGGCTGGTGGCGGAGGGCTACTTCAGCCGTGCGCCTCAGTGGACGCGGTACCAGACGGCCGAAGGCGCTGGCGTCGATCTGGAGCAGGCGGCGCGGGCCGAGCTCGCGCGCAAGTGCCGCATCTACGCCGCCGGCGCCGCAAAGCGCGGCAGAGCGGCTGAAGCCGGGCACTATCGCGCGCTGGCCGACCGGTACGACCCACGCCCTGGACCTTAGAGCTGTTTCTGGTAGACGCGGTGGGTTTTGTACACGCGGCCGCCGAGGTCGCGCATGGCGGCCAGCATCAGCTCGGTAGTCTCGGCAATCTGCGTCATCTCGGCGCTGATCACGCCGCGGTCGCGAAGGCTCTTCTCTATGGTTGAGAAGAGCAGCGCCGTTCCGCCCTGGTTGCGGTACTGCGGCAGGATGCCGATGCCGTTGATGATGAAGGTGCGCGTGCGCTTCTTCTCGCGCAGGATGCGCAGCAGCTGCAGCGGCCCGAGGCGTCCGCCGGCGCGCTGGAGGGCACGGGTCAGGTCCGGAAACCCCAGGATGAACCCCACGATCTGCTCGTCGCGCCGTATCACCTTGATCAGGCCGGGGTCGGTTACCAGCATCAGGTCGTCCACCAGCTCCGCCAGTTCGCGCTCGGTCAGCGGCACGAACTCTTCGTGGTCTTCCCAGGAACGGTTGTAGATGCGGCCGATTTCCACCGCCACGGCACGAAACGCCTTGCGGCTACGAAACTCGGGAACCGTGAAGCGGTTGCGCTTCATCACCAGTTCCATAACCCGCTGCTGCTTCAGCGACGGCTCAAACTGAGCCGCAACGAGCTCCGCCGATACAAAGTCCTTGTACTTCTCGAAGCCGGCGTGTTCCAGCAGCTCGCGGTAGTAGGGGTAGGTGTAGTTCATCATGGTCATGGCGGCCGGCTTGTCGAACCCGTCGATCAGCACCCCGGCTCCGGTGAAGCCCGAGAATCCCTGCGGCCCGATCAGCCGCGTCAGCCCGCGTTCACGCGCCCAGCGTGACGCGAAGTCAAAGACGGCGGTTGCAGCTTCAGTATCGTTGATCAGGTCGAAGAAATAGAACCGCGCGTCGCGCCGGTTTCGGTACTGGTTGAAGCGCCGCGGCTCCAGCAGAGCGAAGCGCCCGACGGTGGCGCCGTCGCGGCGAACCAGGTAGCAGCATGCCTCCGAGTGCTCGAAGAACGAATGCTTGCGCGTGATGACGCGCTTCAGGCCGCGGTCGAACCACGGTACGTAATAGGGGCAGTCGGCGTACAGGCGGCGGGGAAAGGCGCAGAACTCGGCTGCGCCGCTCGAAGAGCTTACCGCGGATATCTGAATATCCGTGGCGGGTTGGGGTGCCGGTTCGGCTGCCGGGATCGAAAAATCACGCATAGTGAAGCGTCTCCGACTATACCGACCGTTGCCGCGGGCTGCAAGACGGCAGCAGGGCGCCAGCAACCGCAGTGCGATGGCGGCTGGAATTCGAATCGGCCGCGCGGTACATTCAAACGCATGAATCACCGTTTTCCGGCGCTGCTGCGCCTCGCGCCGGTATTGCTCGCCCTGACACTTGTTTTTGCCTCGTGTTCGGTAAGACAGGAGATGTCGCTGGACGGCGACGGCGCGGGGGAGGCTTCCATCACCGTTGAGCTGCACCGCGTGCTGCTTGACTACCTGGCCGACCTTTCGGGGTTTTCCGGCGGAACGATCGAGGTATTTGACCTTGCGGCGCTGCGGCAGCGCTTTGCCGACGAGCCGGGGCTTACGCTTGTCGCGGCAACAACGCCGCGGCCGAACCGGCTGGAGCTTCAGCTTCGCTATGACGATATCGGACGCGTGTTTGACGCGCAGCAGGATGCGGTGCGCGAAGTGTTTGCGTTCGAGCGCAACGGCGCCGAGCGCCGTCTGGCGATCAAGCTCACCCCAGACGCGGTGCGCGAACTGCTTGCGTTCTCGCCGGCCTCGGACACAATGCTGGCCGACATTCTGCTGCCGCCGGCCGACCAGCCGATGAAAGAAGCAGACTACGTGGATTACCTCGCCTGGGCGCTCGAGGAGTACCAGCAGGAGACGCCGATACCCCGCATTATCCGCGACGCATCCATCGAGGTCTCGATCCGGCCCGCCGGCAGCATCGTCGGCCAGACCGGCGGGCGGGTGCAGGGCAACCGGGTGGTCTACGATATTCGGGTGGTTCAGCTTCTCACGATGCGCGAACCGCTGGAGTACTCGCTCACCTTCCGCTGACGGCTTGGGTCAGTCGGGTTACGGGAAGCGGCCGACCGCCTCGCGCCCTCGACCCGCCGGATCACAGAACCGGTGCGACGTGCTGTTTGCAGGCGCTCTCGATGCGCCGGATCTCTTCGGCGCTGAGCTCCCATTCGCCGGCGGCGGCGTTGCTGAGCGCCTGGGCGGTGTTTTTGGCGCCGACCAGGGCGCAGGTAACGCCGGCTTCGCGGGCGGCCCAGTTGATGGCTACCTGGGCCACCGGACGGTCGCGTTGTCCGGCGATCTCGCGCAGGACGTCGAGAAGCCGTTGTATTGGAGTCCAGAGCGGTTCACGGAACAGATTGTAGAAGGCGGAGCGGTCATCCCCGGGCGCGAAGGTGGGAATCTCGCGGAACTTGCCGGTCAGAATCCCTGCGGCGAGCGTGCCGTATCCCAGCGTGCCGATCGAGTGCTCACGGCAGTAGGGAAGGATGTGCGACTCGATCTTGCGGTCCAGCAGCGAATAGGGAGGCTGCAGGCTCACCAGCTGCATCTCGCGCCGAACAGTGTCCATCAATGAGGGCTTGAAGTTGGAGACTCCGAGGTAGCGGAACTTGCCGGCATCCTGCAGCCGCTTGAGCTCCGCCAGGCTGTCCTCCAGCGGCGTCCTGGAATCCGGCCAGTGAATCTGGTACAGATCGATCACGTCCACGTTGAGCCGGCGCAGCGAGTCTTCCACCTCGCGCCGGATCGATTCCGGCTTGAGCGAACGCCACAATCGTTCGCCGTCGCGCAGAATGCCTACCTTGGTTGCCACGATGACTTCGTCCCGCCGGCCCGCGATGGCGCGACCGACAACCTCTTCAGAGTGTCCCGAACCGTAGGCCGGCGCAGTGTCGATCAGATTGACGCCGTGGTCGATGGCGGCCTGCATGGCGCGGATCGACTCGTTGTCGTCCACGGAGCCCCAGAAGTCACCCCCGGTTGCCCAGGTGCCGAATCCCACCACCGATACGTGCAGTTCAGATGTCCCAAGTTGTCGTTTGCGCATAGTTTCTTCCCTTGCCCGCAGCCGCATTTTTGGCCGGCGCCGCGCACGGCGTCACTTCTGTGTCAGGTTGAACGCTCCGTCCCAGCTGGCGGGCGGCGCCTTTTTCAGAAACTCGCGGCAGCGCCTGGCGTACACCTGCGACGGGCCGTCTTCGGCGTG
>PWMO01000399.1 GCA_003558175.1 Spirochaetaceae bacterium | reverse complement strand
TTGCCTGCATTGCCTTGCGACCAGAGCAGCGTTCGGCCGATGGGCGAAGCAGAGCGGACGTACCACGCGTGCAGCTTGACGCCGTCTTCGGCCTCGAACCGGTGATCCTCAACCTGCAGCGAGTATTCTTCCGGCGCCCAGTTGCCGTGCGGGTAGCTCACGGGGTGAAACACCATCCTGCGCTCGAGCACCGGAACCAACAGAAAGATAGTCAAGACGACGGTGATCGCAATAATCGCTGTTCGAAGTACGGAAGCAAGCACGCCGATTAATACCGCCCTTACGACTCGCGAATATCGATTACTTCAAGGATACTGGTCTCGACCGCCTTGATGAAGTCTTCTTTGGACAGCCCGTCGACCTTGATAACGCAGACCGCGTTGTCATACGAACTGCCGGGCAACGTTCCAAACGAAATAATATTGCCCCCGGCGTCACTGATCTCTTTGCTGAGTTCGGCAATCTCGCCGTGGCGCTCGGGAATGCGGAACGTTGCGCGAATACCCGAACTACGTCCACCGAACAGGTCGATGAACACGCGAAAGATGTCGGACTCGGTGATGATCCCGACCAGCACTCCCCTGCCGTCCAGCACCGGCAGGCCGCCGATGTTGTTGTCACTCATCTTGCGGGCAGCGTCTTCCAGCGTCTCATCCGTGTGCGCGACAACCAGCTCCCTGGACATCACCGACTCCACTTTGAGCTTTGCCAGCAGCTGCGTCATCTCGTAGACGTTGAGCGTAGATGCCGGAGAGGGCGAAGCGTAGAGAAGGTCTTTCTCCGAAATGATCCCTACGAGCTTGCCCTGCTTCGTGAGTACCGGCAACCGGTGGATCTTTTCCCGGCGCAGCAGTGCCTGGGCGTCCGTAACAGGTGTAGAAGGCTCCACCGTGAACGGGTTCTCCGTCATTACGCGCGAGACAGTCATACCATTTCTCTCCTGTGCTGATTATACACCCAGATAGGCGGTCTTGACCTGTTCATTCTCCAGCAGCACCGCCGAATCGTCCGTCAGAACAATGGCACCGTTCTCCATGACGTAGCCGCGGTGCGCGATCCGCAATGCCATGTAGGCGTTCTGTTCCACCAGAAAGATCGTGGTCTCGTTCTCTCGATTGATCTGCGACAGAATCTCAAAGATCTGCTGCACAATCAGCGGGGCAAGTCCGAGTGACGGCTCATCGAGCAGCAGCAACCGCGGCCGCGCCATCAATGCCCGCGAGATCGCCAGCATCTGCTGTTCGCCTCCGCTCAGGGTGCCGCCGGCCTGGTGACGCCTCTGGGAGAGTATCGGGAACAGCGAAAAGACATACTCCAGGTCCGCTTTGATCGCCGTGCTATCACGCCGCAAATAGGCGCCGAGATCCAGATTCTCCTGCACCGTCAGATACGGAAAGATGCGCCGCCCCTCCGGCACGTGGCACACCCCGGCTGCCACAATCTGATCCGGTTCCAGGTCGCGTAGATCGCGCCCTTCGAACCGGATTGACCCTGAGGTAGGCCGCACGATACCGGAAACCGACATCAGCGTGGTGGTCTTGCCGGCACCGTTTGCTCCGATCAGGGTAATGATCTCTCCGGCCTTGACGGACATGGACACATCTTTGAGCGCATGAATGTTGCCGTAGTACGCGTTGACTTGATCGAGTTCAAGCACTGACGTCTTCTCCCAGGTATGCCTTTATCACCGCGGGGTTACGCCGCACCTCTTCCGGGCTGCCTACCGCGATCAGTTTGCCGTAATCCATCACATAGATGCGCTCCGACAGCGTCATTACCAGACTCATGTCGTGCTCGATCAGGAAAATCGTCAGGTGGTGCTCCGCGCGCAGTTTACGGATGAGCTGCACCAGATCCCGTGTCTCCTGCGGATTCATTCCTGCCGCCGGTTCATCAAGCAGCAGCAGAAAGGGCTCGGTGGCCAGGGCGCGCGCAATCTCCAGGCGTCGTTGGGCGCCGTACGGCAGGTTCCTGGCAGTCTCGTTTGCCCAGCGGCCGATTCCTACGATCTCGAGCATTTTGAAGCTATCGAGCACGACCTGCTCTTCTTCATCACGTGTCTTCTTGTTGCGGAAGATCGCCCCGAGGATGCCGGTGCTGAGACGACAGTCCCGTCCGATCATGACATTCTCGAGTACCGTCATCTCAGGGAAGAGCCTGATGTTCTGAAAGGTTCTTGCCAACCCCCTGGCGGTGACAAGATGCGGACGCAGTCGAGTTATCTCTTCCCGCTCGCCGCCCGGCGGAGCGATGGTCACCGAGCCTGCGGTAGGCGAATACATTCCGGTGACGCAGTTGAAGAACGTTGTCTTTCCCGCACCGTTGGGGCCGATCAGGGCAATAATCTCTCCCTGCTCGATCTGCAGGTCCACGTGATCGACAGCCCGCAACCCGCCGAAATCCATTGTGAGTCCACGAACGTCCAGTACCATTCACTACCCCTGTATGCTCAGGTCGCCCGACTCAGCAACCGCCTGCTTCTCTTCCGTTGTTATCTTGTAGGCACGACGACGCTTCTGAATCAGGCCGCCGGGACGAAATACCATCATCGTCACCAGAACGGCCCCAAACAGCAGCATTCGGAACTGCGCAAAGGCCCGCAGGTATTCAGGCACCAGGATGAGTACCATCGCACCGGTAATGACCCCCGGGATCGACCCCATGCCGCCCAGGACCACGGTGCAGAGCACGATGATCGACTCCCAGACCGTAAAGCTGGCCGGATTGATGAAAGTGGTGCGCGCCGCGAAGACCACGCCGGCCATACCCGCCCAGACGCCACCCAGCCCAAGTGCGGCCAACTTCGTCTTGGCGACGTCCACTCCCATCGCCTGGCAGGCAATCACGTCTTCTTTCATGGCGACAAACTGACGTCCGATGCGGCTGTTCTCGAGCCGATGCACAACAAAGATCGTGAAGATCACCAGCGCAATCATGATGAAATAGACGAACGTGGTGGTCTGCGGCAGTGTCATTCTTATGCCGGGGATGGAAGGACGGGGAATATTGCGGATTCCGGCGGTCCCGAAGGTAAGGTCACTCCAGTTCTCCAGCACCAGCCTGGTGATCTCGGCAAAGGCCAGCGTCACGATTGCCAGATAGTCGCCGCGCAGCCGCAGCACGGGAATCCCGATAGCAAGACTGAAAAGCCCTCCTACCGCGGCTCCAATCGGCAGCGCCAGCCAGAAGTTCAACCCGAAATGGAAGTTCAACAGCGCGTAACTGTAGGCCCCCAGGGCGTAGAAGGCGATGTACCCGATGTGCAGCATGCCGCCCAGCCCAATGATGATGTTGAGCCCCAACCCAAGGACCACGTAGAGCAGTGCGGTGATCATGATGTTGGTCTGGTACATGCCGCCCGCGAACGGGAACGCTACAATAAGCAACACAGCAACCGCAATGCCGCCGCGAGCGATCGCCCGCCGTGCAAAGAGCGCCGTTATTCTCGCTCGGGCTGCGCCAACTGCGCGCCGGACCGCTCCCGGGTCGGCGACGGCGCCGGTTCTTTTGCGCTCCAGCAGATAGCGCCAGACCCATGATCCAAAGAACGTTCCGACGAACACCCCGATCATGTTATGCCACCGCCAGGTAATCGTACCGGTTACGGTGTTGGCCCGGATGACCATGATAGGAAAAGTCAGCACCACAAACCAGATTGCCGCTCCCAGCGAACGGCGCGCGTAGTCAACGGAGCGGGGAAATCCCTGTGCGGAAACAGCCTCAGACGACATGCGCTACACCTTTTTGTTCTCGGGGCGTCCGAGCAACCCCGACGGTTTAAAGATCAGTATCAGCACC
>PWMO01000048.1 GCA_003558175.1 Spirochaetaceae bacterium | reverse complement strand
GCCCGCGCCGTATGGGAGCAGCATATGACGCACATGACCAGAGACGAGAAAACGCGCTATCTGCGCGACGTGATACAAGAGCGGATTCTCTTTCTCGACGGTGCCATGGGTACCATGATCCAGACCTACAACCTTGAAGAGGCCGATTTCCGCGGCCAACGATTTGCCGACTTCCAGCCCGCCGAAACCGCCGCCAGGACCGTCAGCCTCAAGGGCAACAACGACCTGCTGACCCTGACGCGGCCCGCCGTTATCGAGGAGATCCACCGCAGCTTCCTCGACGCAGGCTGCGACATCATCGAGACCAACACCTTCAACTCCACCTCCATCTCACAGGCCGACTATCACACCCAGGCGTACGTGCACGAGCTCAACCTCGAGGCGGCCCGGCTGGCGCGCAAGCTTGCCGACGAATACAGCGCCAGGACGCCGCAGAAGCCGCGCTTCGTTGCCGGGGTGCTGGGACCGACCAATCGCACTCTCTCTATCTCGCCGGACGTCAACGACCCCGGCTACCGCAACATCGAGTTTGACCAGCTGGCCGACGCCTACACCGAGGCGCTCGACGGCCTGGTTGCCGGCGGCGTCGACATCATCCTGATCGAGACCATCTTCGACACCCTCAACGCCAAGGCCGCCATCTACGCCGTGCTCGACTACTTCGAAAAGCACTCGCTCGACCTGCCCATCATGATCTCCGGCACCATCACCGACCGCAGCGGTCGCACCCTCACCGGCCAGACCGCCACCGCGTTCTGGTACTCGGTTGCGCACGCGCGGCCGTGGAGCATCGGGCTCAACTGCGCCCTTGGTGCCGAAGACCTGCGGGAGTACGTCACCGAGATCGCCGAAGTTGCCGACGTCGCGGTCTCCGCGCATCCCAACGCCGGTCTTCCCAACGACATGGGCGAATACGACGACACCCCCGAGCAGATGGCACGCCAGCTCGGCCGTTTTGCCGATGAAGGCATCCTCAACATCGTCGGCGGCTGCTGCGGTACCACGCCCGCGCACCTCAAGGCAATCATCGACGCCGTCACCCCGCACGCACCACGCGCAATCCCCGCGGCGCGGGCGGTGAGCTTCTTCAGCGGCCTCGAACCGCTTACCCTCGACGCCGACTCGCTCTTCGTCAACATCGGCGAACGCACCAACGTCACCGGCAGCCGCCGGTTCGCGCGCCTGATCCGTGAACAGAAGTATGAAGAGGCGCTCGAAGTGGCGCGCGACCAGGTAGAGAACGGTGCGCAGATGATCGACATCAACATGGACGAGGGGATGCTCGATTCCGCCGCCGAGATGAAGCGCTTTCTGCGCATGCTCGCCGGGGAACCGGACATCAGCCGAGTGCCGATCGTGCTCGACTCCTCCAAGTGGGAGGTGCTGCACGAGGGGCTCAAGAACGTTCAGGGCAAGGGCATCCTCAACTCCATCAGCCTCAAGGAGGGCGAGGACGAATTCCTGGACCACGCGCGCATCGCACGCAAGCTGGGCGCCGCGGTCATCGTGATGGCCTTCGACGAGCAGGGCCAGGCCGACACCCGCGAGCGCAAAGTGGAGATCTGCCGCCGCGCCTACACGCTCCTCATCGAGAAGCTCGATTTCTCGCCGCACGATATCATCTTCGACCCCAACATCTTCGCCATCGGCACCGGCATAGAAGAGCACGCCAACTACGCGGTCGACTACATCGAGGCCACCCGCGAGATCCGCCGCATTCTTCCCGGCGCGCTGGTCTCCGGCGGCGTCAGCAACATGTCGTTTTCTTTCCGCGGCAACGATGCGGTACGCGAGGCGATGCACGCGGTCTTCCTCTTTCACGCTATCCGCGCCGGCATGAGCATGGGCATCGTCAACGCCGGGCAGCTCGCGGTCTACGACGAGATCCCCGCCGATCTGCGTGAGCTGGTCGAAGACGTGGTGCTCAACCGCCACCCCGAAGCCACCGAGCGGCTGCTTGACGCCGCGCAGTCGGTGGAGTCCGGCGCGCGCACCCGCGAAGAGGACCTCAGCTGGCGCGAGAACCCGGTGGAAGAGCGCCTGGCGCACTCGCTGGTCAAGGGCATCTCCTCCTACATCGAAGAAGACGTCGAGGAGGCGCGGCAGGCGCTTCCCAGTGCGCTCGAGGTCATCGAAGGACCGCTGATGAACGGGATGAACGTCGTGGGCGACCTCTTCGGCAGCGGCAAGATGTTTCTGCCACAGGTGGTCAAGAGCGCGCGCGTGATGAAGCAGGCGGTGGCCTATCTCCACCCCTACCTCGAGGCCGAGAAGAGCGCCGACAGCCGCGCCAAAGGCAAGGTGCTGCTGGCCACCGTTAAGGGCGACGTGCACGACATCGGCAAGAACATCGTGGGCGTGGTGCTGCAGTGCAACAACTACGACGTGGTCGATCTCGGCGTGATGGTGCCCGCACCCGAGATCCTCGAAACCGCCAAAAAAGAGCAGGTCGATGTCATCGGCCTCAGCGGCCTCATCACCCCCAGCCTCGACGAGATGGTGCACGTGGCGAAGGAGCTCGAACGCGGCGACTACGACCTGCCGCTGCTGGTCGGCGGCGCCACCACCAGCCAGATTCATACCTCGGTCAAGATCGCACCGCAGTACTCGCAGCCGGTGGTACACGTCAAGGATGCCTCGCTCGCCGCCGGCGTCGTCGGCAAGCTGCTCAACCCCGCCGCGAAGGCAGAGTTCAGCCGCGCCAACGATGAGCTGCACGAGCAAACCCGCGCCCGGCGCGACGGGCGGCGCAGCCAGGCCGACTACCTCCCGCTCACCGAGGCACGCGCCGCCCGCTTCAACCCCGGTTGGGACGGCTATCAACCGCCGCGCCCGCGCGTCCCCGGCATCACCACGCTGCGCGATCAGCCGCTGGACGTCATCGCGCGCTACATCGACTGGGCCTACTTCTTCGTTGCCTGGGAGATGAAGGGCAAGTTCCCCGAGATTCTCGACGACCCCGAGCAGGGCGAAGAGGCGCGCAAGCTCTACCGCGACGCGCAGGCAATGCTCAACCGCATGATCGACGAGAAGCTCGTAACCGCCAACGGCGTCGCCGGTCTCTGGCCCGCCAACTCCACCGAAGACGACAACATCGAAGTCTACACCGACGAGACGCGCTCCCAGGTCCGCGCGGTCATCCCGACGCTGCGACAGGCCAAGCAGAAGAAAGAGACGCCCTACTATCTGTCGCTCTCGGACTACGTGGCACCCAGATCAAGCGGCATCGTTGACTACGTGGGAGCCTTCGCGGTGACCGCCGGCATCGGCGTCGCCGACATGGTGCGCGAGTTCGAGGAGGTCCACGACGACTACTCCAGCATTCTGGCGAAGATCCTTGCCGACCGCCTGGCCGAAGCCTTCGCCGAATACCTGCACGAGGCGGTCCGCCGCGACCTGTGGGGCTACGCTCCCAACGAGCGCATGAGCATCGACGAGCTGCTGCTGATTCGCTACCAGGGGATCCGCCCGGCGCCGGGCTACCCGCCCTGCCCGGACCACGCCGACAAGAAGCTGATCTTCGAACTGCTCAACGCCACCGAAAACGCCGGCGTCGGCCTCACCGAAAGCAACATGATGACCCCCGCGGCGAGCGTCTCCGGCTACTACTTCTCGCACCCCGAGAGCAAGTACTTCAGCGTCGGCAAGGTCACCCGCGAGCAGGTCGAAGACTACGCCCACCGCAAAGGCATCCCCTTCGAGGCCGCCGAACGCGCCCTCCAATCCATCCTCGCCTACAGCTGACCCCGGCCGGCCCCGCCCGCAGGAGCTCCCGGCGGAGCCCCGCCGCCCCCCGGCCG
>PWMO01000519.1 GCA_003558175.1 Spirochaetaceae bacterium | reverse complement strand
CAGCGGTACATATCCGGGCGGCGGTCGGTAAGGATGGTGTTGAACTCGTTCAGCCGCTTGTTGTCGGCAACCGTGGGATCCACCGTCACGCTACGCGTTGCTTCTTCGGTCTCGTTCAGTTCCAGGAGGTACTCTCCAAACGGCGAGACAAGCTGTGACCGACCGGTGAAGGTGAGGTCGTCGCCGTGGCTGTTGGTCTCGCGCCCCACCCGGTTCACCGTGGCGATATAGACTCGGTTCTCAATTGAGCGCGCGTACATCGCCTTCTGGCAGTACGGAAGTACCAGGTTGGACGGGTGCAGGACAATCTGCGCCCCAAGCAGCGCCAGCGTGCGTGCCGCCTCGGGGAAGATCCAGTCAAAGCAGATCATGACACCCAGCCGCACACCGCGGTACTCGGCAACGGCAAACCCGCTATCACCCGGCGTGAAGAACTGCGTCTCGCGGAAGAACAGGTGAGTCTTGCGGTAGTTGAGCAGCAGCGTACCGTCGGCAACCAGGAAGGCGGAGTTGTAGAAGCGGCCGGAGCCGCTTCCCACGGCATGGTCCTTTTCTTTGCTCCCGGCCTCGGCGTATCCGCCGCAGATCGCAACGCCGCGCTCAGCCGAAAGTGCGCGTATCCGGTCCATTACGTCGCCGTCCTGCGTTATGGACGCCGACGCGATCTCCTCCGTGCTGGAGAAGGTGTAGCCGCTCAGGGCCAGCTCCGGCAGCACAAAGATGTCGGCCTCGGTACTGCTGATGATGTCGGCGAGGGCGTTCCAGTTGGCCTCGACATCCAGAAACTTGGGCCGTGTCTGTACCAGCGCCAGGGTAATCATGACGAGCCTCCTTGGGACACGATGCTACGAAGCAACACTATACCACGAGTTGGGCGGGCCGGCGCGCCGCAGCTGTCGGCCAAGATCGATCGGCGCGCCGACCCGGGATGAGCCGGAGCGCCGCGGCCGTCATTTTGCCGGCGAGTTGAACAGCCGCTCCATGATTATCTGCTCGAGCGCCTCGGTGCCGTTGCCGCGCGGTGCCAGTTCGTAGAGCACGCGCACGATGGGCTTGTTGGCCTTGGGGATTCGCTCCAGGTCTATTGGGGTACCGCTGAGAACAAGGTCGGCGTCTACCGCGTTGATGGTGGCTTCCAGGTCACGGATCTGCTCTTCGCCGTAGCCCATGGCGGGCAGAATTCCGGCACCTATCTCAGGATACTTGCGATAGGTCTCTTCAATGCTGCCGACCGCGAACGGCCGCGGCTCGACCATCTCGGTCGCTGCGAGGCGCTGCGCCGCAATGCTGGCCGCACCAATCTTCATCTCGCCGTGCGTCAGCGTGGGACCGTCTTCGATCACCAGCACTCGTTTGCCTTTTACCTCTCCCTCAACCGCCAGCGTGCTGTCCGATTCAATCATCAGCGCGTTGGGGGCGAGACGGCGGCAGTTTGCTTTCACGATCTCGGCGTCTTCCATAGTAGCACTGTCCATCTTGTTGACGATGATCACGTCGGCCAGGCAGATGTTGACCTCGCCGGCGTAGTAGGCCACCTCGTGCCCCGGGCGCAGCGGGTCGACAACCGTGACTTTCAGGTCCGAGTCGAAGAACGGGAAGTCGTTGTTGCCGCCGTCCCACAGAATCACGTCCGGCTCTCCGCCCGGGTCTTTTTCGGCGGCGCGCAGAATGGCCTCGTAATCAACGCCGGCATAGATCACGTTGCCCGCGGCGATGTGGGGCTCGTATTCTTCCATCTCTTCTATGGTGCAGTTATGCCGCTTCAGGTCCTCGATGGAGGCAAACCGTTGCACCCGCTGCTCAAAGAGGTCACCGTACGGCATCGGATGGCGCACCGCAACCACCCGCTTGCCGAGCCGTTTGAAGATCTCGCCGATAAAGCGCGTAGTCTGGCTCTTGCCGCATCCGGTGCGCGCGCCGCAGATGGAGATAACCGGTTTGGTCGACTTGACTTTGGTCTGGTTATAGCCCAGGAGGCGGAAGTCCGCGCCCAGCGCGTTGACCATGGCCGAGCGGTTCATGACGTACTGATACGGGACGTCGCTGTAGGCAAAGACCACCTCGTCAACCGCGTGCTTCCTGATCAGATCGGCCAGTTCCGACTCATCGTGGATGGGGATTCCGTCGGGATAGAGCTTGCCCGCCAGCTGCGGCGGATAGGTCCGTCCCGAGATATACGGGATCTGCGTCGCGGTAAACGCCACCACCTCGTACTCGCTGTTGTCCCGATAATAGGTATTAAAATTGTGAAAGTCTCTGCCCGCCGCGCCCATGATGAGCACTCGCCTTCTTGCCACGTGAACCTCCCGCGATCGCGATCTGATTGATGTATAGAAAATGAACCGGCGTTCTCCCGCGAGGGAATCGCGCCGTGGCCGCCGGCCGACTGCCTCTCTCCGGCCCGGGCTCGCTGCCTCTCCTCAACAATAAACGCCTGCCCGCACTACATTACCACAACTCGCTCGTCTGTCAAGATGACCGCACACACCGGCAGCGGGGCGCAGTATATTCTGGAAATGACGAGTTCCGGCAGCAGCCTGGGCAGCACCCTTTACCGCACCCTGGCAGAAGACACCCCAATCGGCATCACCGGCGCCGCATCGCAGCGGCGGCAGCTCCACGAGACGGCGCTTGCAAACCTGCTGCGGCGGCAGCAACAAGTGTACCGCAGCGGCCTCACGCGGTCGCTTCAGGCGCGGAGGGAGCTGCTGCAGCGGCTCGAGCGGGCAATTCGGCACCACGAAGCTGCGCTGTTTGGCGCGCTCCGTTCAGACCTCGGCAAAACCGCGTTTGATGCCTACACCAGCGAGATCGGCCTGGTTCTCAAAGAGATCCGCCACGCCCGCAGACGACTTTGTTCCTGGATGCGGCCGCGGCGCGTCACCACCGACCTGCACAACCTGCCCGGCAGAAGCCGCGTCTATCCCGAGCCCTACGGCGTGAGCCTGATTCTGGGCCCGTGGAACTACCCGGTCCAGCTGTTGCTCTCGCCGCTGGTCGGCGCACTGGCGGGAGGAAACAGCGCGGTGATCAAACCTTCCGAGCTGGCGCCGGCCACCGCGGCAGCCATTGATGCAATGATCAGCGAGCATTTTGAAGACGGCGTGGTTGCAGTTGTGCAGGGAGACGCGTCGCTGGCATCGCAGCTGCTCGAGATGCAGTGGGACAAGATCTTCTTTACCGGCTCGGTTGCGGTCGGCCGCACCGTGATGGAGAAGGCCGCGCGCCATCTGACGCCGCTCACCCTCGAGCTTGGCGGCAAGAGCCCGGTGATTGTCGACCGCACGGCCCGCCTGGAGTACGCCGCGCGGCGCATTGTCTGGGGCAAGTTTCTGAACGCCGGGCAGACCTGCGTCGCCCCGGATTACGTAGTGGTAGAAGGTGGCGAGCGCGCCGAGCGCCTGGTGCAGCTGATGCGAGACTGCATCCGCGAGTTCTACGGACCGTCACCGCTGCAGAGTGCCGATTACTCCCGCATCATCAACGAGCGGCACTTCACCCGCCTCACCTCGCTGATAGACGAGGGCGAGCCGACGGCGGTTCTCGGCGGCAGACGCGACGCCCGATCATGCCGCATCGAGCCAACCATCATCTACCCGGCCGACAGTGACCATCCGGCAATGGCCGACGAGATCTTTGGCCCCATCCTGCCGGTCCTTGTGGCGGACACTCTGGAGCGCGCAATCGCCCTGGTGCGGGAACGGCCAAAGCCGCTGGCCGCCTACCTGTTTTCCGAATCGCGCACCAACCGCAACCTCTTTCTGCACCACGTGCCGTGCGGCGGCGGCGGGATCAACACCGT
>PWMO01000334.1 GCA_003558175.1 Spirochaetaceae bacterium | reverse complement strand
CCTACAATCCCCGGCAGACAGGCCACGTTCGCCGCCTGATCGATGACCGTCTCTTCCATGGACTCAATCAAGCTCTTGCTGGCGTAGACCCGCACCGGCACCCGCATGCCCGGCCGCGCATCGGCCGGCAATTCCCACACCGCAGAATCCACACGCCTCAAAAACCCCGTCACGCTCATAACCGCACCCTCGCTTCTATAGTACCATGGAACGTACCGGACGGCATGGGTACGGGGAGAGAATGGGCTCGCGACAGCACAGGGCGGCGTTGCCACGAGACCGGATCTTCACGTAGGCATGTCGAACTTGCGGTGGGATTGCGGAAGTGCGTACAGCTTCGTAAGCCTCCGGCCACAAAAAAACGCCACAGTTACAGCCTGTGGCGCTTTAACTCTTGGTGAGGAAAACGTTTAGCGACTGGGCGGTATTGGAGTTGAACCAACGACCTCTTGCATGTCAAGCAAGCGCTCTAACCAACTGAGCTAACCGCCCAAATAGATACAAAGCAACGAATTACCGGCCCGCAGCGCGTGGCGTGCGGACGGTCATTATACTACGCCGTAAGGACTCATCGTGTCAACCGGTTTCCGCCTTCCCGCGCGAACACTACTGCTTGAGCGACATTACAATTCGTTCGAGAACCTTCTTGCGGTCGAGCGGTTTGACGATGTAGTTCTTCGCGCCGAGCAGCAGCGATTTTTTCACCAGATCCTGCTTGCCGAGTGCGCTGATCATCACAACTCGCGCCTCTTTATCGAACTCGAGAATCTTCTCCAGGGCAGTGACGCCGTCCATCTTAGGCATGGTAATGTCCATGGTAACCACATCCACGTTTGGAAACAGCTCTTTGTACTTCTCCACCCCCTCTTCACCGTCGGTGGCAATGCCAACTACATCAAACCCCTCAGAGGTAAGGATCTGACTGATCTGCTTGGTCACGAACATGGAATCGTCCACGATCAGGACGCGATAGCCGTTTCCGTCTTCCTTCACGCCCTCTGCTTTGCGCTCGTTAATGCTCGGGAAATCCTGCTTGGTCTTCATAGCCCTACTGCTCCACCTGCCGTTGATGCACGGCACGATCGTTTCATGCGCGCTCGCGAATCGCCACGTTGATCTCGATTTTACCCTGAGGAACCTCCATTGGGACGATCAACGCCTCAACTCCGGAATCGCTCAGTTCCATGTTATCACCGGTGAGAATTGCCGGTGGTGTCAGGTCAAACTTGAACCCGAGATCGTGCAGCTTGGTAACCGCCTGGCCGGTTATCATGTTGGCAAGCTCGTTGATAGTTGCCCGACCCATGTCGTTCAGCGTAGTGATCGGTTCCATCTCCATCGCTTCCAGCATTGCGGAAGCGATATTCACCGCGGTCTCGCGCGTCATGTCAAATACCACGCGCCCTTCGACGTCGCCCGCAAGGCCGACAATTGCCGCAACGCCAAGCACCGGCATCGCGGTTGACTTCAAGAACAGCTCACCCCGTTTTACGTCACCGTTGAGCACTTCTTTCAGCACGTTGTACGCGGATTCAACAAACGGATTGATGTATTCAACTCTCATGCTACCTCCAGCTGTTGTCAGACTTTGCGATACGCGCTGACTTCAGGACCCACTACTTCCCATCGTCCGTCGTGGGCCAGCCGCTCGTTCTTGCCCGTTATCAATATCCCACCGTGGACCAGCGCTTCATAGATCTTGGTCAAGAGCCGCTCCTGCTCGTCGGAGGGAAGCAGCGAAATAAGGTCACGGCAGAGCACAACGTGCGTCTCGGGGACGTCGCTCTCGTGAAGAACGTCGTGATACTCGAAGAGAATGCTGTTCTTCAACCGGTCGGAGAACCCTATCCCGTTGCGCGTCTCTGCACAGTACGGCTGCAGATACGCAGGTATCTCCTCCGGCGAAAGCACAAGGCTGGGTGCGGTAGATATCCTGAGGAGATCATTGTCGCCGGCAAAAACCTTCACCCGTTTCCCCTGGTACGCCTCAGTCAGCAGCGCTGCAAGCGAATAGCTCTCGTAGCCCTTGCCGCATCCGGGATTCCAGGCGTTGACAATAGCCGCATCAAAGTCCGGCAGCACTGCACGGACTGCCTCCGCATACGTCTGTTCCCAGAGCCGAGCGGTACACGGCGAGAAGAACGGCAGCATGAACTCGTCGGCATCCTGCTCGCCCGCGAGCTGAGCCTGCTTGCCTGCGGAGCGACGCTCCGTTGCCCACTGCACGTAACGCTGCTTCAACCAGTCCCGGTTAACAGCCGAGTACTGCAGCTTGCCGAACGTTGCCAGTCCGTCAACAACAAAACCGAACTCGGAATCATCGCCGGCCGCCGCTTCGCGTGTCGCGGAAGCGTCCCGAACCTCCGTGGAGCCGGCATCTGAATCACCGGATTCCAGGCCTCCGGGCGATTGTCCGGCCGCGGAATCGGCACGCTCTGCAGTCGGCTGTTTGCGGTACTCAACGTCTGACCCGGGCTGAGCGGCCAATCCCTCACCCACGGCGGCGCGCTCACCCCCACGATCACTCCGCTGCTGTGGATCCGTCGCTCTGTTGTCTTTGGTGAATATGCGTTCCGCGTCGAGGATGATGTACAGCCGTTCTTCGTGCTCAACGACTCCACTGATGTAGCTGATATTGATGTCGGCAAAAATGGGGTGCGGTGGCTGAATCGATTCCGAGGATATACCGACAACGCGGTCGATGCGATCGACTACTACACCGATCAGGTTGTTTTCCAGGCGCAGAATCAGTCCGTCCTGAGGCTCATCTTGGTCACGAGGCTCGACGGGCAGATTGAACAGCAGGCGCAGGTCGATGATTGAGATAATCTCGCCACGCAGATTGTAAACACCGGTCACGAACGGCCGCGTGTTTGGAACGTAGGTGAACCGACCGAACTTGGCGATCTCCTTCACCTTCATGATATCGATGCCGTAGTCTTTCCCGGCCAGAGAAAACGTGACCATCTTGAAATCGATGTTCTCGATTTCTTCCGCGCGCTCACTCTCGCGCCCAAAACCCATGCCGAACCCGCGGTACTCGGCGAGCGCGCTTCCCAGCCCTGCGCTCCCTCGGCGCTCAGCGGATGGTTGTTTCACGTCGCTTTCTTTGTTCCATTTCATGTTTGAGTCCCAGATCCAGCAGCTGTCCAACATCGATAATCAGACAGACAGTACCGTCGCCGGTGATGTTGGCACCGGCGATTCCCGGAGCGTTGGTGTAGTGATCACGCAACGGCTTGATCACCACATCCTCTTCACCAATCAGCGAGTCCACAACCAGTCCCATTTTCTTGTCGCCGGCCCCAACGATGACCACGTAGTGGTAGCTCTTTTCTTCGTCGGTTTCTATTTGGAACAGTCGATTCAGGCGCAGTAGCGAAACAACGTCGTCACGCACGTTGAACACTTCGTAGTTGTCTATGCGCTTGATTTCGCCGGGGCGAATACGATGGCTGTCGATCACCGACGTTATGGGGATGGCGTACATCTCTTTCCCGACGCGAACCAGCAGGCCCTGAATAATGGCGAGCGTCAGCGGAATCTTGATGGTAAACCGCGTACCGGCACCAAGCTCCGACCAGACGCTCACGCTGCCGTTGAGCTTCTCAAGCTGACGCTTTACCACGTCCAGACCGACACCACGGCCGGAGACGTTTGTTACCGCCGATGCGGTCGAGAATCCCGGTTCAAAGATGAGGTTGAACGCTTCCACGTCCGTGAGCGTCTTCCCGGCCTGGATGACGCCGCGCTCGATGGCCCTGCCACGCACCTTCTCGACGTCAATCCCACGGCCGTCATCGGAAATCTCGATCACGATCATATTGCCTTCATTGCTCGCCTTCAGCCCAACAACGCCGCGCTCCGCTTTGCCCGCCTCATGGCGTTGCGACGGAGTCTCTACTCCGTGATCAATGGAGTTGCGCACACAGTGGATCAGCGGATCGAGCAAATCTTCAATCACCGATTTGTCGAGCTCGGTCTCTTCACCCTCGATTTCCAGGTCGATGTTCTTTCCCAGAGAACGCGAGAGATCCCGCACCAGTCGCGGAAAGCGCGAAAAAATCTGCGCGATCGGAACCATGCGGATGCGCATTACCCCTTCCTGCAGTTCTCCAGTAATGCGGCCCAGGTTCTGAGCGTTGGAGCGAAAGCGTGTCACCGTAGTCTTCAGGCCGCTTTCAAACTCGTCGTAGGCTGAATAGAGGCCGCCGAAGCGAGTGAGCAGCTCCTTGCGCACCTGCTTCACGGAGGTTCCGTTGTGCATCTGCTCCAGGTACGAAGGCAACGAATCAAACAGCGACTTGAGAGTTTCCCTCAGCTGCTGGTCGGCTGAATCGAACCGGTTCAGCGCATCGCTGAACTCGCTCACCAGCTGGTTGAACCCGGCTTTGTTGATAACGGTCTCGCTGACCAGGTTGAGCAGATTGTCGATGCGCTTGCTGTCAACGCGCAGCACCGATCCGGACGATTTCCGCTCGAGCGAATCGGGCAGCTCGGTTCCGTTCTTGCCGCCGCCACGGGTGACTTCACCGGCAGTCTCAGGACCGGCGTTGGTGTCGGCCGCGGATTGACTCTCAGTCGGTGGTTCCGGCGACTCCCCAGGCGCTGCTGCGGGCTCCCCAGGTGCGGCGGCCGGTCCGGCTTCACTTGCCGCGCCTGCGCTGGACGCTGTGGTTGCCGCCGGTGTATCTGGCGCAGACTGCGCGGTCTGCGCTGCGCCGCTCTGCCCCGTCTGGTCGAGCGCTTGCACACTCACTCCGGTGGTCACGTCGGGAATCTCAGCAGCGGTCTGTAACGACGGCGCGTCTTCAGCGGACGCGACAAAATAGGTAACCGTCGGGAAGAAATTGTCTTCATACAGCGCTTCAAATTCGGGAAGCGTGCGGAGAACACGGCCTCTTTTTTTCAGCGCCGCAAAGACCTGAATGCCGCCGACCGTATTCATCGGGTTGTCACGGTTGAAATGCACGTCGATCTGGAAGACGGTTTCACCGGCGGTCGCGGCCTCACGCAACTCAAGGGCATCGTACTCCGACAAAGTGCCCGCCGCAGCCGTCTGTCCGGCGTTCGCCGCGTTTGTGCCGGCACCTGGGCCGGAGCCCGGATCTGCCCCGTTTGCGTCGGAATCGGTCGCGCCGGCAGATTCAATCCCCGTACCGCTGGGGGCGTCTGCCGCCTCAGGAAAGCCGGCCTCGTGGCTGCCTTCCTCCTCCGCCAGCTGCATTGCCATTTTGAGCTCAGCGCACAACCCGTCTATGTTCTGCTGATAGACGCCGCCACGGCTGCGCGCATCGAGCATTGACTTGATTACGTCAACCGATTGCAGCAATAGATCGACCGTTTCACTCTCCAGCGAGACTCCGCCGCTGCGTATCACATCAAGAGCGTCCTCGACCAGGTGGGTAAAGTCGGCGAGCTCGTTCATTTGAACGGTGGCTGCCGCGCCTTTGAGGGTGTGTGCCGCCCGAAAGACCTCGTCAACGGCGTCACTATCCCCCGGGTTGTTCTCAAGCACCAGAATGTTGCTCTCGAGAGCTTCAACCTGCAGCTCGGCCTCGACATAGAAATCCTTCAGCAGTTCCTCATTGGCAGGGTCGAGGTAGTCGCTCATGACATCTCAATCATATACATATACTCCTTTAAGTCAAGTCTTGTATCGTTCGATAATAATGTAGGGTTTAGAGTTCCAGGCAGCGCGCGAACGGGCGAATTTCGTCGCTCTTCCCTATGTTGACAGGCCTGCGATGCCGATAGTACCAGTAGGAGTGGATCAAAAAACGCAAAGTCAATCTACAACGCCTACGGGTAAAGACCGACAGGAGGGGCGTCGAGTGAACTGGTTCCGCGCAATTCTACTATCGCTGGTTTTGCTGCTTGCAGCGCCGGGAACCGTGCCGCTGCAGGCGGTAGACGTTCGCGCTCCCAAGCTCGAGCTGTTTACCCGTGGGTTTCTTGAGGACGGCAGCCCACGGCTCTCCACCTCGCTCGACTTCGAGTTGGCGTTTGAAGGGGGGTACAAGTTTGGCGCCGACCTCGGCTTTCGCATCCTGAACCAGGCCGTGGAGGACAGCGCCGCACCCCTGGAGGACCGGGTACTGCAATTCCGCTATGCGCGCGCCATTACGCGTGAACTCTTTTCGCGGCCGCTCAATCTTATCTATTTCACCGGGTCGATTGATCGCTTCGCTTCAGGAACGGAGCTCGAGCGCCGCTTCGGCACGCGGCCGTTCGACAGCCGCTTCTACGGCGTGCAGCAGTTTCCGCAGTCTACCGCGTACAACGGCATCTTCGGAGTGCTCGGCACCGGTTTACAGCTTCAGTTTCCGGCCGGCTCCGATCGTTGGAACTTTGACCTCTACTTATACCAGGACGAACGGCTCGACCCGGGAACCTTCTCAGGCGACGCACGCGCGATGTTCAATTTGCCACAGATAAAGCTCGAGGCTTTTGCCGGCGCTACCTTTCCCGAGGCGGAGGCCGGCGTTTATCGGGCGGGGGCGCTGCTGTTTCTCGATACCGGAACCGGGGGCGAGTTCTTTGCCCAGATCGGCCTGCCCTACTGGGCTCCCTGGGATTCTTCCGACAGTATAGACTTTGACAGCCTCTATATCCTTGTCGAGCCCAGGCTCCGACTCGAGTCTTTTGGGCTGTTCTTCACTCTCTTCTGGCAGCCGCGCTACTACGATCAGCAGCCGACGGATGCCGAGGGAGGAACGGACCTGCACGCTAAACTGCTCTTCGGCAACCCACTGCAGGAGGGTTTCTACGGTGGCATCGACGGCGGCGTACATCTCGACCCGGACGCGGACAGAGAACTGCAGCTCTCGGTGACGCCGTTCCTGCGCCTGACGGCCACCGGAACGGTCTGGGATCTCGCCCTGCGCACCAGAATTCATCCTTTCGACCAGCTCGAGTCCTTTGAAGCTCTGCTGGGAATTCGCACGGAGTTCTAACATGCAGTTACCACGGTCACGCAACGTGCGTCAACGAGTGTGGTGTTCAATTCTCGTTGTCTCCGCCCTGCTTCTGCTTTCGGTCGACGCCTTCGCAGCCACCGAAGTCTACGCCGAGTTCGATATTGGCAACCTCGGCTTCAGTCGCAACCGCGAAGCCACCGACGAAGGGTTGCCCACTTCCACCTATACCGGAGGATTCAGTCTCGGCGTACGGCATCCGCTGCGCGACAGGATTGAACTGCAGGTCGAGCTGGCACGACACCACCTTCTTGGCAACAGCGCCGATCTCCTTCTGTCGCATCACGCAGACTGGATCGCCCTGGGTGTCGGCCCGACAGTCGGTCTTCTCAACAATCAGGACAAGCCGTTTCTCGCACGCCCGGGTGTGTTGGCGGATCTGACGGTCAATTTTGGAACGTTCGGATTTGTCTCCCTCGCGGCGCGCGCCCCGTTGCACCATTCACTGGAAGACGTCGGCGACTACCGTCAGTCGACGGAAGAGTACGAGCTTGGCATCTACCTGCCGAACGTGGTGCTTTCGCTCTACACCGGTGACTTTCGCTATGACGAACTGACCGATGCCGACCTCATCGCGGACCGGTTCCGCGCCTACGAAGTCCGTGCGCACGTGTTTCAGAAGAACGTGCCATATCGGGTAGATCTCGCCTTCGGCTTCCACGACTACGAACGTCTCTTTCAGGCTGCGGGGCTTACCCACGCGTTCGGTGCTATCGTATCTTCCGCGGGAGTTACCGTGGACCTCAGGCCCGGTTTCTCGGTTTACGGCGGACTGGACGCATCGCTTTACGCCTTTGGTCGCAACGAGCTGTTAGGAGACGATCTCGGGGGTAACTTTCTCTTCCGTGCCACAACCGGGTTCACCTGGGCGGTTTCTCCACCGCACTCCTGAGCCGGCAGCAGCGCGCCGGCGCCGTCAGCACGAGGTTATTCTGTGCTATTCGCGGCGCCGCACCTGGCTATTCGCGGCGCCCCGCACCTATCCCAAACAAAACAGCAGACGCACCGCCGACAAGCGCACCGCTGCTCTCTGGGCACGCTTCTCTCTCAGCGCACAAAAAAGGCTCTGCCGCCGGCAAAGCCGACGGCAGAGCACCCGCTTCAAGATCTCTTACCCGTTTCCGTTGCGGGCAAATTGACGGAAGGCGTGGCCGCCGCCATTCTCGCCCTGGGAAAACTGCCCAGGCAGCTCTCTTCCGCCGATACTACTCACGCACTCCGCTTAGAGGTCGTTCTCATTCTCAAACATTCGCTGCTGTTCGAGGTAGCGCAGAACTTGCACGTTACCGACACGCTGCATCTCGGCGCGGCGCCGCGCGGCTTCACGCTGCTGCAGAATACCCCAGACCGCTTCGTCATCTATGTCGCGCTCAAGCTCGAGCACGGCGCGGTCAAAGGTGACGTTGATGTCTTTGATGTACGTGATGAAATCTCCGCCGGTCATCTCGGCATCGCGGTAGATGCGTATGCCGACCAGCTTGCGCATCGGAGCCAGATTGGGATACAGCGGCGCCGGGCGGAGATCACGCTGCCGTACGTCGGTGACATAGTTAGGATTGCGCCACTCGAGCGTCCGCCAGCCGTCGAAGTTCAGATAGCCCAGAAAGATCTCCTGTTCCCGGAAGTTCTCATCCTGCAGGATTACGCTGATTCCGTGCGGGAAGTTCAGGCCGTGCACGTTCATGGAGAGCGACCGCAAGGTACCGATGTTCTTTACGACACCAAAGTTGTCGAACTTCCGCCCCCGTCCTTCTTCGTCCTGTGGAACGGAGATGGTACCGTCTCCCTCAATTACGGTGACGTCTTCATACGCCGGGATTTCAAACGGGGGCTGAACCAGTGCCCACGAGTTGAAGCGCCCCGTTGGGAAGCTCACCCGAACGCCGAGCACGCCTTCACCGGCAAAGCGGGTTGCGCCTTCACGGACAAACGCCTGGCGGGCCATGCTCTCAGCCTGCAGCCGCACATAGCGTGACGACGGTGCCAGAAGCACTTCCCAGTTATCGATGGCCAACGAGGTACGCATCATCAAGCGTTCTTCTTCGGAGAAACCGGTACCGGCCTGCTCGCTGTAGTCGAAGATCGTTGCTTCGTTGTTGACGGGATTGTCTGCCGGCCAATCCGCGATCAGCTGAGAGAAATCGATTAAAACTGCTTGCTCAGCCACCGCAGCGAAACTCACCAATACCAGCAGGCTGACAACAAGAATGAAAAGCCTTCTCATTCCATGCTCCTTTTCTACAAAAGCCGTAGTTTTCTCAAAAGTACGCCAACTCAAATTATATGGAAGCTAACTTGTTTGTCAACGTATTTTTGACCTCAAAATGAGGTTGGTTCGGAAGCTGTCCGTTTACCGTGATTACCACCCGCCTGATACCGCGAAAATTGTACAGCACGGTTCTCCGGACCGCATCGAACGCTTCATCAAGGCTGATACCGAGGCGTTCCTGGAGAAACAGTATATTTGGAGCGAAGTCGAGGTAAACGGTGCGATCTCTCACCATCAGACTGCGAACTTCAGCTTCCATGGGCAGAATCCGTGACTTGGCAAGATCCACCGGTCCGAGCAGAATCTCGTTTACCAGCACCGCGACGTCCGGCTCCAGCTCGCGATGGCGCGGTACCACACGAGCTTCACCCCTCAGCTCGACGTCAATATGTCCGGGGAAAAACAGCACCCGTTCCGCCCGGCCGTGGTTCTCAACCAGCATCCAGGTCACGGAGATCAGAAGTGCGGTTCCAAGGAGTATCAGGGCCACGTACAGCGGCCTGTTGCGATTCAGTTCCACGCCGGCTCTTTCCTCGTATCTGCCGCCGAAGCACACAGCAACGAACGCGGAGCTCCAGACCTGCAACGGCCGCGGCACTCCACATCCGACTTCACTGTTCGAAGCCGGCGACGAATGTCACGATGCCATTATAGATACCCTCGGCCAGGCTTTGCAAGTAGCGCGGGTCACCGAGCAGAAGCGCTTCGTCACGGTTGGTCACAAATCCGAGCTCGACGAGTACCGACGGCATTTTTGCTTCGCGAACCACGTACCACGCCTCTTTCTTCAGGCCCCGATTGGGCGATACGTCCCCAACCTCGCTGTGAATGCCCGAGAGTATATTGCGCGCAAGAAGCACACTCTCTATGGTGAGCTCCTCCTCGCGCATCGTGTTCAGGATGGACAGCACGTCCGGGTCCGACACACCCACCTGCTCCGGGTCGAGCAGATCGGGTCTGCGAAACTCGGGAGTCAAATACCACACTTCGACCCCGCGTGCGCGGCTGTTCAGCGACGCATTTGCGTGCACCGATACAAACAGCACCGCTTCGTGCTTCCCAATCTCTATGGCGTTCGCCAGATCGGTGCGTTGCTCGAGCGTCAGGTAAGTATCGTCTTCACGCGACATGACGATCTGGCGGTCAGGGTAGGTTGCCTCGAGCAGCCGTCGCAAGCGAAGCGAGACATCGAGTACGATGTCCTTTTCCTGGATCTCAAACAGTTCGTCTCCGACCCGGTGTCGTCCGATTGTCCCGGGATCACGCCCACCGTGGCCGGGATCTATCAGTATAGCCGCGATGCGCCGCTGCTCCTCACCAGCGACACGTGCCAGCAGCCGCACCACCTCTTGCGCCCCGTGCTCAGAGAACCGGATGCTGCCACTGTTGCCGACAACCGGCCCGATATCGACAATCTCGTGGCCGTTGACAACGGCATAATCACGTCCCGGACGGAATCCAATGCTCGTGTAGCCCTTCCACAACGTGCCCATCTGTCGCGACGCGTCCCATTGCAGGCGAGCGCCACTGGTTGAGATGATCTCCTCGACCGACACCGAGCCTCCGTCCGCGGCGGTGCCCGCTGCGGAAATGAGAACGAGCAAAATAAGTGCTGCGCCGACGCGCCGTATCAACCCGCTATCCTCTCAAAAGCTCTGGTGTCTCTTTCATAGTATCGAGAAAAAACCGACCACCCTGAAGTCCGCCTTTTGCTACCGCTCGCCACATCAAGGAGCGGGTAGATAAGTCGACTGCGCGGAGGTTCCAGTCCTCTTTCCGCAGGCGAGATGCGAGCAGCCGTACCGTCTGCGCCAAGGTCCTGCCGTTCCAGTCGGCTTCGCCCGCGTCCGCCCCCAGTCGCTCCAACCCTGCCGGGCCAACCTCGGGAACGGCTGCCCAGCGGCTGCTATCCGTTCTTCGCGCCCTCAATCGCAGTGTATTCATCAACGCGGGATAGGCCGCGATTGCGTCGCCGTACAGCCCGGAACCGTCTTGCAGCAGGAATCGCAAGGTTTCCGGATCTCCGGCTGCAAGTACAATCTCTATCCGCTGCAGCGCCTCTTCGGCAGCCGCGGTTGCAGCCTCCCGCGTAGCCGCCGCGGTGATTACGTTACCGCACTTTTCAACGTTATTGCGCGGAAAAACCACCTGGTCTCCCGTGTTGCAACGCCGGAACAACTGACGCACGTGACGGAGCGCTGCAGCTGCCTCAAACCCTCGCACTGCAGCGACTTGCCCCGGAATGGATATCACGGCCCGCTCGCAACTCACCAGGCGGCTGCTCGGCGTCAGGTCTCCCGGAGGTTCTCCCACTGCGACACGCAGCGCGGAGCGCGTCGGCTCGGCGCCGCTCGCAAACGGGTACGTCCAACCGGACATATAGCCGCCGGACAGACGCGCGGCTATCTCTCCGACTACCGGGCCGTCGCTTCCAATGAAGAGATCGCCTTTGGCTGCGCCGTTCTCAATACCTACCGCCTTGATCGCAGCTGCAAACAGTTCCCGCAGACTGGCCACAACACGCTTCGACGCAGCGGTCGGCATCGTGTGCCCTACTTCGATAAACCACGGGGCAAACCGGATATCGCGATCAGCGAATCCGCAGAAGTGTATCTCTCCCCGCCATACCACCGCGTCCGCGCTGAACTCTGGGCCGTCGATCATTTGCTCAACAATAACGCGTCCGCTGCCGCTGTGACTCAACGCCGCGTCAACTGCCGACGGCAACTCGGCAGACTGATCAATTCTGCGCACGCCGCGGGCACCCATGCTGTCAACCGGCTTGACTACAAGGGGTGACCCGAGCTCTCCGCAAATCTCCTCGCTTTCAGCGGCCGACGGAACTGCGCGCAGAACCGTGAACTGTGGTACCGCTACACCTGCCGCAAGCAACCGTTGCCGCATCAGCTCCTTGTCACTGGCGTACAACGCGGTCTGGTAATCAATCCCCGGCAGACCAAGCCGTTCCGCAACCCACGCAACGGAGGTGGAGAAGTCGGTGCCCGCGGTAAAGACTCCATCCAGTCCCGCTCGGTCTCGCCGTTCCGTCGCGTAGCGCAACAGCCCGTCGCGGTCTCGCAGGTCTATCTGGACGAACTCATCGGCCAGGTCTCGACCCACGGCCGCCGGATTCCCGTCGGCTACCAGGACGTGCCATCCCTCTTCTTTTGCCAGACGCAGCGCAGGCAGCTGCATCACGCCGGCGCCGAGAATCAATACCGTGCGACTCATACCCGCCGTGCGTACACCTCAAACGTATCTCCCAGTCGCAGCATGCGACTGATCCCCAATAGAACCCGATAGAGCAGGCTGCGGCGACGGACCCCGGCACAACCGGGAAACCGCTCCGGATGATGACCGGTCACCACCGTGCGGACGGTGCGAAATCCAAAACGCCGCAGCACCCGGCGCGTCACGAGCGGTGTCCAAACGGTAACGTGATCCGCGGGACTGTTGCGCAGAAAGGCGCGCCGGTCCTTCAGTGCGGAGATGCCGCGTCCGTTGGGTGTCGCAAAGGCCAGCACCCCACCGGGTCGTACCACTTCAGCTACCCAACGGAGCACCGTGCGCACCTCATCGAGGTGTTCGATCACGTACCACATGGCTACTCCGTCGAGGGAGGCCGACTTCCAGCGTCCCCGCAACGCCGCGTCTTCAATCGATCCCTGGATTGCGGGGAACCGGAGCGTGTTCCGAACGTAACCAACGGCGGCAGACGCAACGTCTACCCCCATGACACGAAACCCGGTTCTGCGCGCGGCGTCCATGAACGGGCCGTAGGCGCAGCCGACATCCAGCAGCCGTGGATGCCCCCGAGAATCCTTCCGCGTGCCCCGTGGACGCAACAGTTTTAACATCCGCCGTGCACGCCGCAGACCGACTTTGCGGATAGACTGGTAGTCTTCGAGGTAGGTCCTGCCGTACTGCTTCCGGTACTCTTCAAAGAAGTATTGCTCATTGTACCGGATGCCGCTGTCGCAGAACGCGTCACGGTAGACCGTGCCGCAGCCGCGACAACGGTAGAACGTACGTTGCGCGTCACGAAGCACCGCACGACTGCCGCGCCGTCCGCAGACCGGGCATCCCCATTGCTCAACCGCACTGAGCTGCTGTAAGGTCCGGGCGAGATCGGTCGCGCGGCTGCCGTTGAGCACCTGGGCGCTGCGACGCGCGAGCAGCGGGTCCTGCAGCACTCTGCGCAGGCGAAGCCGTCTCGGCGAGCCGACACCCACCTCCGGGAACCCCACCTTTCGGCCCAACCGGGCGTGATAGCGGGTTGGGTTGAGCAATACCACCGCGGCCCCGGCGGCGGCCGCCTCAAACGCAGTCAGGCCAAACGAAGTAAACACGATGTCGTACTCTTTCAGCACGTCCTTGAGATTTGACGGTCGGTCGAGTACGCGCAGGTCGTCGGGTATCTGCCACTGCGCCAGTGGTCCACGCACCACGGTGATGTTCTGCCGCTCGAATCCGCCGCTACTCAACAGCGCGCGCACCATCCTTGGCGTCAGGTTGCCGGGGTCTTCACCCCCAAACGAAACCAGCGCCCTGACGTACTGGGTGACCGCGGTAGGTCTAACGGCCCGCGGGAGTTCCAGAAATCCGAGGTCCCTCAGATTGGTCTGCTCGTTGTCACGCAAACGCGGGATGATATCGATGGCGTAGTTCACGAACTCACGTCCGCTGCCGCCGATATCGAGCCCGATCACCAGCGCGCTGTCCAGCATCGGTGCGAGCTCACGCTGCTGTACCACCGGACGGTCGTATACGATCACGTTGTAGCGCGAGAAAGCGTCCTCGCTGCGTTCTATGGCTGCCGTTCCCAGTTCATCGGTGATCGCCCGTACCAGTTCTTCACGTGCCCCCGCCGGCAGATAGACAGCCGCCGCAGGAGCAAACCGCTTATGGAGTCCAACGCAGCGCCGTACGTGTCCCGTTCCGGCTCCAACTCCGGTCTCCGGCACCAGCAGTATGCTCATGGGCACACCGCCCGCTCGGTCTCTCTGTTGCACCATTGGATAATTTCTTCTACCTCCATCGGTTCCCCGCGATAACGCTCCGCGAAGAGTTGCTGCAATCTTTGGTAGTCGTTCTCAGTATCAAGGGTTACCCTGCAGTCCGGACAGCAAAACCGCTGCGGTGCATCGATCCGTTGCACGCGAAAGCCGGCTGCGTGCCGGTAGAGATGAGCGGTCACGTGTTCCTCGTCGTAGCGGTCCGTCCCTTCGGCCACCGCCTGCTCGAGTGCCGAGCGCTCCACCACTTCTACTCCGCAGCCGATCGGCAGACCCTCAAACCGGGTCAAATCCGCGTGCTGCTCACGGT